>JAZNWT010000221.1:0-3186 GCA_045593465.1 Clostridia bacterium | reverse complement strand
TTTATAATAATAAGACAACTGCTACATATACAAGTACCGATTATAACTTTAACGTACCTAATCTCGTGGCAAACTACGATATCGTAAATGCGGACGGCAGTAAAGCAACTCAAGCAACACAGGCTCTCTATATGAACTTTGCTGTTCGCCAGACAAATTATGTAAACGGTGCAGGGGCGGGCACAGTCGGTGCATCGGCCGCTTATCCGACTACAGATGGTAACGCGAACGGCTTTGCTGTCAGTGATTATACAGGTCAGATGACATACGAAGCAGGCTTGTTGATGTTCTCACGTGTACTTGCATCTTATGCGGCAAACGGTACTTTGCCTGCTTCGGTAGAACTTGAATATGTACCCGCAGAAGGAACAGAAACAACAGTTGCTCCCGCGACGGCTACGCCTACAGCAACAGTTGTAACAACTCAGGCTCCTGCAACAGAGGCTCCTGAGTCGATACCTACAGCACATCCCGTTCTTGACACTGTCGCAAGCGGTAAAACATTTACAGTAGCAGAAATTGCGGCAGCGGCAGGGGATATATTGTCGCATTACAATGCTTATTCAACTCTTGAAACAGAATATTCAATCCCCAAGGCAGTTAAAGTAGGCGGTTATACGATTACAGATGATGACTGGACTTACATGGCAGGCTATGCTTTAACAGGTCTTGCAGGCACATGGACTGCTTCTAACCTTAGTGGCTATACTGCAGATACAAAGGTATCCTATGTAAAAACCACCAAGCCCGAAAAGGAAGCAAACGGAACATATGAAGCAACTGAAATCAGCTTGGATAAGACTGTGGAAATTGCTTGGAAAACAACCAATTTCGCAAACTCCAATTCCGGACTTCTTCCTGCATCATGTGCAAGTGCATTTACAGGCTATCAGGTATCGTATTATTCGGGAATGCTTGCAACAGCCCGTGCACTTAATTATTACAGCTTAAACGGCAGCTTGCCTGCAACGGTTGAATTCACTTCTTTGAATTACACCACATCGGATACGGATACAAATGAAGCGGAAGCAACACAAGCTCCTGTTACAACCGAAGCTCCTGTTATAACTGAAGAGCCCGTTGTTACAGCAGAGCCCACAGAACCGCTTGAAACGGATGAGCCCATTCCTACCGAAGATGTATCGGAAGATGTAGAAGAAACGGTAGAACCTGATGCAACTTTGGATCCTGATGCAACTCCCGTACCCGAAAACGAAACATACACAAGAACCGCTGTATTGTATGCAGGTTACAGTATTGATAAGTTTGTTAACAACAATCCGGGAAACTTGCCCCAGTATGCAAGTATTAACGGAATAAACGTTTATATGCCCGAACTTCTCGGTGTGTTTGCACGTTTGATAGTTGATGCAAATAATGGCATAGTCGAAGATATTCCCGTAAACGGTGTTGTGGAGAACGAAACTGTTTATGAACAGCTTACAGAGGGTACGCTTACAAAAGAACAGTATGTAGCACTTGCACAGGAGATACTTATTTACATGGCTGAAAACGGCATTGCTCCCGGATATTTAAAGTGCGACCTTGGTGCTTTATCATTCAACACATTGATATCCGTCTTTGCAGAAGTTATATCAGGTCTTAGAAGCACTGAAGAACTTCCTGCAACAGTTGATTTGACAGCATGGGGAAGCCCGTTGCCCGTACCGCCTGAAGAACACGCTTTAGAATTGGCGAGAGCAAGCGTACTTTATGCGGCAAACACCATTTACAACGCTGTAACAAGCAAGAATAAGTATCCCAACTACGCAACAATAGACGGTGAACAGGTCTTTATGCCGGAACTCCTCGGCGTATTGGCACAGCTCATCGTAAACGAGAATGATGGTCTTGATATTCCAGTAACCCGTAATGATGTAACATATGCAGAAAAGTCCTATGAAAATATCACAGGAACGACACTTACAAAGAAACAGTATGTTGCGGCGGCACAGGCGGTAATTGACTATACTACTTCTGCATCTTCCGCAGCGGCCCCGGGTTTTGTTGTAACAGAAGCAGGTACACTCTCATATGAAACATTGCTCAAGGTATTCGCACAGATTGGCGTAGCAATCAGAAACGATGACGTATTGCCTGAATCGGTAGAGGTAAGTGCATGGACAGCAAGCACACTTCCCACACCTCCTCAAGCAACTGAAACAGTAGAGTATCAGTACCTCAACTTCCTCGGAATCCTGAAGGGTGCACGAAGAGTTGCAGATGCAATCGAAGCAGCAGGCAATATCCCCAACTATGTAACACTCGATACTGATACACGTGTACTTCCCGGCACAATGGCAAGACTCTTTGCAGCAACGGTATCAAACATCTATCGCGGCAAAGCAGCAGATATGCCCTTGCAGGAAATCGCAACACCGAAGAACATCGTTGATGAAACACTTACAGCAGGCACATTCGAAAAGACAGCCTACATAAAGGTTGCACAGAGAATGGCTGAAACGATTTACGCAAACGGTGCGGTACCTACATACATCACAACGGACGTTGGTACAATGAATTACTGCACCGTAATTTATATGTACGCAAGAGTATTGGAGTTCTATCTCACATACGGCTTCTTGCCCGACACGATAGACGTTAAGGTTTGGGGCACATACGATTTCCAGGCGTAATTGGTAATTTCGCGAAAACTCAATGAGTTTTCGCAAGGATTAGAGCCTAAAAAACAACTAAGAAAGCAGTTCGCACGACAAAGTGCGAACTGCTTTTTCACTATTACTTCTAACTTACAACCTCACGGCGAAGCAGTCAAGGAGAGTTCATCGTTTATGAAGAGCTATAAAAAGTATTACTTTGATAAACATGACTCAAATTAAAGTAATTTTTAATTTATGCTTTTTTTGCTTGACATAAAATGATATCATATTTTTAGCAGATATATTTTGGAGGTGACTAAATGAAACTCAAACGCATTATATGCATATTACTTACGGTATGCATGGTTCTTGGTGTAATGCCGACGACTTTTGCGGCAAGTGAAACAGTTTCGGAGGGTAAGGGCGTAAGCATAACTTCCGACTCGGCTTTCTTTGAAAAGCTTAATTTGGATGCTTCGGGATTGTCGGCAGTAAAAAGTGCCGTAAACAGCGGTAATTATACTACTGCAAAAAGTGCTTTGCTCACATACTGCAAGGAAAAATTTGCTTCATTGTCGCCGTCATA
>JAZNWT010000220.1:0-6149 GCA_045593465.1 Clostridia bacterium | reverse complement strand
ATTGAACTTGAAAACGGAAAATACTATCGCAGAGCATACTGATTTATGATAAAATAAATATAAAAAGTGCGGAGGAAATAAAATGATAAAATACGGCTTTTTAGGTCTTGGAAATATGGCTTCTGCGATTATTGCAGGCATGAGAAACAGCGGAAAATACGATATGTCGTGCGTATACGGTTATGATACAATTCCGACCAAAGCAGAAGAATGCTCTGTTTGTGCCTGTGAATCCGCAGAGAGCCTTTGCAACACTGTCGATGTTGTTGTTTTAGCGGTAAAACCACAGATTTTGCCTAAGGTTTTGCCCACAGTAAAAGAGAATGCAAAAGATACTCTTATAGTTTCAATAGCTGCAGGCAAAACATTGGATTATCTGAAAAATGGACTTTACGATTCGGCTCCCATTGTTCGTGTTATGCCTAACATAAACGCACGTGTCGGTGCTTCAACCGTTGCATTTTGTGCAAACGAATATGTAACTTCAGAGCAAAAGGCAACTGTTGAAGAAATGCTCCGCACAATAGGCACCGTAACCGAGCTTGCAGAGAATATGTTCTCGGTATTTACTGCACTTGCAGGCTCGTCACCTGCTTTCACGTATATCTATATAGATGCTCTTGCACGTGCGGCAGTTGCGGCAGGCATGCCCAAAGCACAAGCTCTTGAGATAGCCGCAAGCTCTGTTTTTGGAAGTGCAAAGCTTATTATGGAAAGCAAAGAACATCCTTACTTACTTGCAGACAGTGTATGTTCACCTGCAGGAACAACTATTGACGGCGTGCTCACTTTGCAGGAAAATGCTTTTGAAAGCATTGTACATAAGGCGGTCAAAGCGGTAATAGATAAAGACAAAAAGCTTTAATTATAGTAAAAGTGACACGCTTCTGAAAAAGTTTACAAACGGTATTGCTAATAGACACAAGTTATAGTATAATCCCATGTGTACTACTACAAGATGTGTTTACGGCGGTGAATTATGGATAAAACTCGTACAGTTGTTCGTGTTGCAGGTCAGGAATTGAAGCTTGCAGGCTTTGAAAGTGAAGAATATATTCAGAAGTTGGCGTCCTATGTCAATTCAAAAGTTGATGAGATTGCCAAAATGTATCCTACATTAAGCGTTGGCAACTGTGTGTTGCTTGCTTCACTCAACATGGCTGACGAACTTCACAAATCTAAGGAAGATTATGAAGCTTTGGATTCACGTATTAAGCAGCTGAGCGGAATGCGAAGCAATGTTTCCACGCAGGTGCCCGTAAAGCGTCCTTTTGAAACAAAAAAAGCAGAAACGGTTAAACAATAAAAATCAGTTTATATTTGGCTTGAGGTAGTACACTATCTCAAGCCGTTTCATTTTAGGAGTATTTGTGGAATTACTTTTACCGGCAGGAAATTTTGAAAGTGTTAAAGCCGCAGTGCAAAACGGTGCCGATGCGGTCTATTTTGGCGGAAAAAATTTTAATGCACGGCGAAATGCAGCAAATTTCGATGATGATTTTCTCAAAGAAGCCATAGATTACTGTGCATTAAGAGATGTTAAAACATATTTGACACTCAATACGTTGATACTCGATAAAGAGCTCAAAGAAGCTTTAAATTTTGCCGAAAAAGCTTATCAAATGGGTATTGATGCTGTAATAGTACAGGATTTAGGTCTTGCACGAATGCTTAGAAAGCTGTTGCCTGATATTGAACTTCACGCAAGTACACAAATGGGTGTTCACGATGTGTCGGGTGCACGGCTGATAAAGGACTTTGGTTTTACACGTGTGGTTTTGGCACGTGAAACACCGCTCAATGAAATCAAACGCATACACGATAATGTTGACATAGAGCTTGAAGCGTTCGCCCACGGTGCTATGTGTGTTTCATTTTCGGGGCATTGCCTGTTTTCGTCAATGGTCGGAGCAAGAAGCGGCAACAGAGGCAAGTGTGCACAGCCGTGCAGAAAAATGATTGAAATTGATGCAAAGATAGGTACTGTAAATTCTTACGATTTAAGCCTTGCCGATATGTGTATGATTGAGCATCTCGAAAAAATGAAAGATGCAGGCATTTCATGTATAAAAATAGAGGGCAGAATGAAGCGAAGTGAGTACGTTGCTTTGACTGCACGTGCTTACAGAGAAGCGATAGACGGTGCTTCTCGAAAGAATATAAAAGAATATAAAGAGGCACTTAAAAACGTATTTGACAGGGGCGGCTTTTGTACTGCCAATTATTTTGGAAACAATCGAAAAACAGGCTGTATTGCAACATCAACCGCCGATGAAAAAATGTATGAAAGCCTTAGAAAAACATACGAAACTGAAAACAGAAAAAGAAATGTTGATTTTGAGCTTGTTTTGGAAAAGTACGAGTTCCCAAAACTCAAAATGAAAACCGATGGTATTGAAGTGTGCGTCATAGGTAACGAACGGGCACAGGAAGCCCAAAAGCCCATGGCAAAAGAAAGAATAGAAGCTCAACTAAAAAAACTCGGCGGCACGGTTTTCGAATGCAAAAATTGCACCGTAAGTATGCAGGAAGATGCTTTTTTGTCCATAGGTGCTGTAAACGAACTTAGACGAACAGCTTGTAAAAAAATTGAGCAGACATTATTGAAAACACGTGAATCTCATACTGCAATTCAAAGCGACGCAGTATGTTTAAAAACAGGCACAAAAACCAAAGGCAATATTCTTGCGGAGGTTAACAGTGTCAAACAGGCAATATCGGCTTTTGACGCAGGGGCAGACGAAGTATCTTTTGTATTGGAGAATTTAGATACGGCAGTTGAATATTTGGAAGAATTGCAGTCCTACAGAAAGAATAAAAAACTGCTGTTAACATTACCGCATGTGATTTTAAAAAACGATGCACAGGAAAAACTCAAGCAATTGCTCAAGACTGCTCTTATTGACGGTGCAATAGCAAATAATATCGGGCAAATTTCCTGGATAAAAAATTTGGAACTGCGTTATGCGGGCTTCGGATTAAATGCGTTTAATATGCAGGCGGCAAGCAAGCTTTTGGAAATGGGATTTAACCGTTTTGTGCTTTCTGTTGAATTGACAAAGCCGCAAATGAGAGATATTTTAAATACTTGCGGCGGAACAATTTGGATTTATGGCAGATGTGAGCTTATGCAGCTTACGCATTGTGCTTTGAAAGAACGGGGCAAGTGCAAAAACTGCAAAGGCGATGCAGGAAGCATGACCGATGCGGATAACCGTGTGTTTAAGCTTCGGAATATACGTTTAAACGATGAGTGTATAATACGGCTCTTGAATTGCGATATTACGGATATCAGGGATTTGTATAATGAGCTTCCTGCGGCAGATTCGTTGTTTTTGTCTTTTTCGGATGAGAATGAAAAAAATGTTGAACGCATAATACGTGAAACGGTAAACGGCAATGTAACGCTTCCTGATATGATTACGAGAGGTCATTATAACCGACCTGTTGAATGAGTAATACTCTTAGGTGATGAAGTATGAACGAAAAAGTATTAAAAACACTTGAATATGTTACTGTAATAGAAAAACTGTCAACTTATGCATCATCGTGCATAGGTCGCGATGCTGTACAAAAAACTGTACCTCAAAATCAATTTGAAACTGTAAAACGCAGTCTTGAACTTACCGCAGAAGCTGAAAGCGTTGTATTCAAAACAGGAGGCTCTCCAATATACGATTTCCCCGATGTAAGGCAATGTTTAAAGCGTATTCATGCCGCTCTTTATTTGAGTACAAAGGAACTTTTGGATATTGCACGATGTCTTAAGGCAATAAGAACTTGTAAAGAAGCCATACTTTCAAATTGCGAAAGCGGACAGTTGAAAAACATGGCTGACAGCATAATGTCGCACAGAAGCATCGAAGAAGAGATAAACCGTTGCATAATAAGTGAAGATGAGATATTTGACGGTGCGTCGCCTGCACTTATGCGTATACGCCGTGAGATGCGTATTACGGGTGAACGAGTGAGAGATAAGCTCAATGCAATGATACGTTCCTCTACATATCAAAAATACTTGCAGGAGCCTTTGATAACCATCCGAAGCGGAAGATTCGTTCTGCCTGTTAAACAGGAATGCAGACAGTATATTCCAGGTCTCATTCATGACCAGTCCGGCAGCGGTGCCACATTATTTATTGAGCCAATGTCAATAGTAGAGCTTGGGAATGAATATAAAAAGCTGACTGCACAGGAATCGGAAGAAATAGAACGAATACTTACGGAATTGACTTCACTTGCCGCACCGTATGCTGATGATATTATTCAGGATATGGAAACAGTGGGAAGAATGGATGTTGTGTTTGCAAAAGCATTGCTTTCAAAAGATATGAATGCAGTAATGCCGAAGCTTAACGATAAAGGAATAATACGAATAATAAAAGGTCGTCATCCGTTGATCGATGCCGATAAAGTAGTACCGATCGATGTTTGGGTTGGAGAAGATTTTACTACACTTATAATCACAGGCCCGAATACGGGTGGAAAAACAGTAACCTTAAAGACTGTGGGGCTTTTTACGCTTATGGCACAGTCCGGTATATTCATACCGGCTCTCGTAGGTACCGAGCTTTCCGTTTTTGAAGAAGTATATGCAGATATAGGTGATGAACAGTCAATAGAACAATCCCTATCTACGTTTTCATCCCATATTAAGAATATAGTTGATATACTTAAATATACAGACTCTAAATCGCTGGTTCTTCTTGATGAGCTTGGTGCAGGTACGGATCCGAGAGAGGGAGCGGCTCTTGCAATGAGCATACTTGAACGTTTGCATTCTTATCGCTGTATAACTGTTGCAACAACTCATTACAGTGAGGTAAAGGCTTTTGCTCTTACTCGCAATGGGATGGAAAATGCGTGCATGGAGTTTGATGTGGATAAGTTGTGTCCCACATATAAACTGTTTATAGGTATTCCGGGAAAGTCGAATGCGTTTGAGATTTCACGTAGGCTGGGAATAGATAATTCGGTAATTGAAAAGGCAAAAACTTTCCTTGACGGCGATGATGTGCGTTTTGAAGATGTTATGTCAAACGCAATGTCACAAAGAATGATTGCACAAAAGGAACGTGAAAAAGCGGAAGAGGCAAGGGCAGAGCTTGAAAAACTGCGTATACAGGCAGAAAAAGAACGTCAAAAGCTTGATGAGGACAAAAAGAAAATAACTCAGAAAGCTCGTGAGGAAGCAAAAACGCTTATTGAAGACACCCGTCGTGAAATGGATGAGTTGATAGCTGAACTGAAAAAGGCTTCAACTATGAATGGCGGCAATGCTGACAGGGCAATACAGCAGGCACGTGATACCGTTCGCAAAAAAGCGGCTTCGCTTCAGGAAAACGAAAAGAAACAAAGGGCGGACGGATTGAAAATACCTAAGACTGTAAAAATAGGCGATTCCGTTTTGGTTGTCAGCGTGGATAAACCTGCTACCGTTGTGACGCTTCCAAATCAAAAAGGAGAGTTTACTGTTCAGGCGGGCATAATAAAGATGACGGTCAAGCTTAAAGATGTTCGTATATTGCCGAAACAAAAAAATGATAATAGCGGCGGTATAAAATATGACAAAATGTCATCATATTCGGAAACTTCAGGAAGTGCTGCTGTTGGGCTTGAACTTGATATACGTGGAATGATGGTCGATGATGCGTGTATAGTTATAGAAAACTATCTTTCGAATGCCGTTGTACAAGGTCTTTCGGAGGTTAATATAATCCATGGAAAGGGAACGGGGGCTTTGCGTGACGGTGTTCAACGGTATCTGAAAGGGCATAAACTTGTAAAAAATTTCAGAATCGGGAACTATGGAGAAGGCGATGCCGGAGTGACGGTGGTGACACTGAAAAAATGATTATAATTAAAAATTAGTGATTTGTTCATAAAATCATGGTAGAATTGTTAAAAATGTATTATAATAGTTTGAACGGACAAAATAACAACAGGAGAGTTTAAGATGGAAAACAGCAAAATACTCGTAATTGACGATGATAAGAACATACTTGCAATAATAGAAATGTACCTTAAAAAGGCCGGCTACGAGGTAAAAACCTGTGAACGCGGTGATACTGCGTTAAAGGAATTTAAGGCTTATCAGCCGGATTTGGTTGTGCTTGATGTTATGCTTCCCGGAATGGGAGGTTGGGATG
>JAZNWT010000219.1:0-1801 GCA_045593465.1 Clostridia bacterium | reverse complement strand
CATATTCACCCGTAATAGTACATGACGAAAGAGAGAGTATCCTCTCTCTTTCCACATCATATAGTTTTTTCAGCACTTCATTTTTCATCCTACCGGTGGGTAAATCTGCGAAATTATCAAGTAGTTATATCTTAAAGCACTTGTTGTCGAAACAATATCCGCATACGATGCCATCGAAATGTATTCAACAAGGCTTGCAACGCCGTTATCCAATACGGCACGCTCGGTATCCGGCAATCCCTGAACATTGTTTAAATACGTTCTTACTTCAATTACAAGATTATTTGCGTCCTCAAGTGCCGCTGTGTACTCCTGCCCAAAGTTTTCATACGAATGGATATGACAGGTTACAACCGTCGTAGCATTTGGATCATCTGACGGCAATGATGTGTTGGGATCATCCAATATTCCGAATTCATCGGGCGTAAGCTCTGAATATATTGCATTGGGCAGATATTGAAGTATGAGTTCCCTTTCTATTTTGGAATACGGTGATTCCGAATTGATGAGAATTACGCTTGAAGCTGTAACCGACTGTGTGGGACAGTATATGGTTGCTATCTCATTTGAAATCGAACACATATTGACCATTGCATGCATATTGCACTGCTCGTCGGGAGCACTGTCTTTTGCAAACCAATCGGTTATCGGCGTATATCCGTTGGGATCATATTTACATGCATCGGTAGCCAAAAGCCCCGAAACACTGCATACAGTACGCTTTACAAGCCCAAGCTGAGACGGCGAAGCGTCTATTATGGGCTTATTATTAAGCCCTTCATGTATTTCCTCCATGAACGCTTTAAAAATAGGTGCCGCAACTCTTCCGCCCGTTGAACCGCTTACAAGCTTCTTTGAAAACTCATCATGTCCTACCCAGACTGAAGCCGTATAATACGGAGTCATACCGCAGAAATATGCACTTGAATAATCCGAGTTAGTACCCGTTTTACCTGCTACTGTAATGCCGCTTATCTGTGCACGTGTGCCCGTACCGCGTTCAACAGCTTCCGTAAGCACATCAACGAGCATATAAGCAGTTGATTCTTTAAATACCCTGTGTGTATCCCTTATCGTTGCCGCATCAATGATAACAACACCGTTATCATCTATAACTTTTGTAAAGGAAAGAGGTTCTTTATATTCGCCGCCTGCAGCAATGGCACCGAATGCCGCCGCCATTTCTATCGGAGTTATACCTGTTGTGCCAAGTGCAAGGCCGGAGCCCGTAGCACTTATTCTGGATGCATCTACGCCAAGCTTTTCAAGATACTCCGCCGCAGTGGGTATTGTAACGCCCTCAAGCAAAGTACGAGCCGCCGCAACATTAAGCGAGTTTATAACACCCTCTCTTAATGTGAGCGGTCCGATATATTCTTCAGAGCCTATTGCAGGATAACCCTTTGCGGTATCCCATCCATCTATTGCCGACGGGAAGTTGAGCAATATGCTTGCAGGCGACATTCCCAAATCAAGAGCAGGTCCGTATACTGCAAGCGGTTTTATTGACGAACCGACAGGCGTTGAGCTTTGATATGCACGATTAAGAGTTTTTCTTGCCGTAGGTGAAGTTCTTCCGCCTACAACAGCTCTCAATTCGCCGGTGTGATAGTCAAAAACAACTGCCGCCGCCTGGGGCTGTTCAATGGTTGTGGTTGAACCGTCGGAATTTGTTGTGGTTATCGAATATGCCGAGGAATCCTTCAATTTAGGATAGTTATCCCAATTTGCCAGTGTATCTTGAACAGTATGTTGTACATTCGGATCTACTGTAAGATAGATATGATATCCACCTGTTCTA
>JAZNWT010000218.1:0-5580 GCA_045593465.1 Clostridia bacterium | reverse complement strand
TCGACTCCGACCTCCGTCTTGCAATGACAGGCACAGTTCGCAAGTACTTTGCAGAGAACCCCTCGCACTTCGATCCCAGACAGTACCTCAAGCCTGCTCGTGAAGCTATCAAGGGCATGGTTGCTCATAAGATCGTTAACGTTCTCGGCTGCAACGGCAAGGCATAATTTTCAATGACTGACGAACGTACATACGTAACACTTGTAGCAAACGACGGTGACGAGCTTGATTTCGAGCTTGTTGATGTCGTACCTTATGAAGGTGCGGAATATGCCGTACTGCTCCCGACAGACGATGTTGACGCAGAGGCGGTTATACTTCTGCTTGTTCCTGCATCGGGAAATGATGAAGAATTTGCCGATGATGAGGAGCTTAGGGGCATTGACGATCCTGTTCTTCTGGATGCAGTCTACCGTGAGTTTGTAAAAAGGCAGTCAAGTGACGGCGAATAGTTCTCGCCGCAACTAATAATCAATGTGAACATTTGGGCAACCGTTATGCAATAAAATATGCTTTGCGGCTGCCCAAAACTTTTTTAATAAAAATGGAGGTATTATGCGTACATTTATTGCCATAGATCTTCCCAAAAGCATGAAATCGCAGCTTTCGTCCATACTTTCCGAGGTCAAGCAATTAAGCACCGGCGGCCGTTTTGTGCCGTCCGACAGTTTTCATATAACGCTTCACTTTTTGGGCGACACCGATGATATAGTTTCTGCCGCAAATGCAATGCACGAGGCAGTTCGCGGAATACGCAAGTTTAATCTTCATCTCGGCAAATATTCGAGTTTTGAAAAAAACGGTTCTCACACCGCTTATATAGATGTAAAGGGTGAGCTTGATGAGCTTTGTGTTCTTCACGAGGCTTTGGAATCCGCTCTTGCACAGTACGGTTTCCCCAGAGAGTGCAAGCGTTTCACTCCCCATATAACTTTAGGACGCAACGTTACCTATGACGAGCTTGTTCAGGGTGAGCTTGAATCTTCAATATCTCCCAATGCTTCAATGCTTGTAAATGCAATAACACTTTTCCAGAGTGAGCGTATAGGCGGTCGCATGGTATACACACCATTGCATACGGAGAGATTTTAATGTCAGCTGATGTCACATTCGTTACGGGCAGAGCCGGCTCAGGAAAGAGCAGTCTGCTTCGCAGTATGATGAAAAACATGATAAACGGTGAAAGTATACACGGCAAAAAGAGTGTTTTTCTTATCGTGCCCGAACAATTCACCTTTGAAACGGAAAAAGAGCTTGCTGACGATTTCGGAGCAGGTCTTTTGGGCATAGGTGTTTATTCTTTCACCACACTTTCAGAGTTTATAACCGAGCAGGCAGGCATAAAGAAAGTATTTCTTTCTCCGCAAGGCAGAAGAATGCTCATAAGGCGTGCAATACACAAAAACGCTTCCAAGCTCCGTGCTTTTGCTTCCGTTTCATCAAAAAACGGATTTGCCGAAAAATGCGATGAAATATTCGAGCTTTGCAGTCGTTTTTTAATATCGCCCGAGGCTCTTTCGCTTGCCGCCGAGTCTTTAGCTTCCGATACATTTACATTACTTTCTCAAAAACTGCACGACCTTTCGCTTTTATATGCCGAATGCGACAAAAGCATGAAAAGCCGTGGCGTGAGCAGCAGTGATATATACAATGCGGTAATTGACGCAATGCCTGCTTCGCCGCTTGCGGACGCGGCGGTATTTATTGACGGATTCGACCTTATGACCGAGCAGATATACGGCATAATAAACAAAATGACCGAAGTATGCTCTCACCTTACGGTTTCGATACGCACAGACCTTAAAGCGTCCTGCCGAGATAAGCATATTTTCTTTTCGGAGGATCTTACATTAAAGCGTATAACAAATATTGCAAACGAAAACGGTTCAAAAATAAAAACAGTCACGCTTTGTGCGAAAAACATACGTGCCGCGACCGATGCACTTTCTCATTTGGAGCATGAGATATTTGCGTATCCCCCCCGAACATACAGTAAAGCGGCTGACGGCATAAAGCTTTTTGCCGCCGCTAACCGTACCACGGAGGCAGAGGCCGCTGCCGATGAAGTGCTTCGTGCGGCAAAGAAAGGCATACGCTTTCGTGATATGGCAATAATAGCTTCGGATATGACTTCATATTCACTGCCCGTAAGCAGGGCATTAAATTCCCGTGGCATACCGTGCTTTACGGATATAAAGCATCCGCTTTCTTCATATCCTGCGGCACGCTTTGTGCTTTATTCGCTTCGTGCGGCAATGCGTTCATTCCCGTGCAGTGATGTGCTTGAAATTTTAAAATCAGACATACTGAAAATAGACCGTTTTGATGCCGAAAAGTTTGAAAACTATGTTATTCGTTTCGGCATAAGAAACATGATGTTTACAAAGCCCTTTGAAAGAGAGGGTTTTGAAGCAGAAGAAAGCACCCGTCAGCTTTTGATGACACCGCTTTTAAAGCTTCGCAGCAATCTCGCTCAAGCTTCCACGTTTTCACAGAAGGTCGAAGTGCTTTACTCCTATATAGAAGAGTGCGGCATATTTGAATATCAAGAAAAGCTTTGCGAAACGCTTTCAAACGATAATCGGAAAGAGCTTGCAAACGAAAACTCACAGGTTGCTCAAATGCTTTCACAGCTTTTCTCACAGCTTCACGAAATAATAGGCGATGAAACGGTTTCAACAAGTGAATTTGCCGCCATGTTTGAAGAAGGGCTTTCAAGCTTCGAGGTTGGAAGCATACCGGCAACTGCGGATCAGATACTTTTCGGAAGCGTCGGAAGAACAAGAGCAAGAAGTCTTCGTGCGGTATTCATACTCGGTGCAACGGAGGGCGATTTCCCTCATTCGACGCCCGATGATTCCATAATAGACGACCATGAGCTTAAACTCTTATCCGGGTTTTCAATAACGCCTTGGTATTCAAGCTATGATAAAACACTTCTTGGGCTAAGCGATGTTTACAGCATACTTACAAAGCCCAGTGAGCTTTTGTATTTGTCATTCCCCATATCAACGGGCGGTGAACAGCCTCTGCCCTGCCTTATCGTGGACAGGCTTTTGACCATATTCCCCGACATAAAAACAGACAGTGATGTTGATGCACTGAATGCCGACAACGCTGATGCAAAAGCGGTATTTTCACCAAGTACCCAAGGAGCTTTTGCTTCGCTTATAAAGCGTTTACGCCGTTTTGCCGACACGTCTCAGTCAGACGAAACGACCGCTTATCTTTACTCGCAGTTTTACAATTCCGATGAATTCAAAGCAAGGCTTGAACAAGCGGAAGAGGCACTTTATACACAAAGCTCTCCCGAGCCTTTCGGACGTGAGCTTGCACTTGAACTTTACGGAAGCAATCCGCACGGAAGTGCTTCACGGCTTGAAACATTCAACGAGTGTCCTTTCAAGCATTTTTCACGTTACGGTCTTAAAATACTGCCCCGAAAAGAGTACAAAGAGCTTAAGGTTGACGAGGGTACTTTCTGCCATGATGCATTTGATATGTTCATAGGCGAGCTTTTAAAATGCGAAAAGCCCTTAAGCGAAATAACAAGGGAAGATGCATCAAACATACTGTCCCTCATACTGCCCGAACTTTTAAAAGAGCATAACAACGGTATATTGCTTTCAAGTGCAAAAAACAGAGCAAGGGCAAGACAGCTTTGCATCACGATAAAAGATGCCGCATTTGCAATACTTGCACAGCTCCAATCGGGTAAATTCATACCTATAGGCACCGAGCTTGTGTTCGGTGACAGTGATGATGCTGTTTTTCCGTCAATAAAGCTTGACATAGGCGGCGGCAAGTTCTACCGCATTTCGGGAAAGATAGACCGCATTGACAAAGCCGAAGTTGACGGCATAGATTCATACCGAGTAATAGATTATAAGGGCAATTCGTCTGCTTTCGGTTTCTCCGACCTTTATCACGGACTGTCGCTTCAGCTTCCGCTTTACATATATGCTGTGGTAAGTGCAAACAACGCCGCACGCATGGCAGGAATATATTATCAAAACTACAGCATAAAGCCGCTTGATGCCGATGCAGACAGGAAAAAGTTTGAAGAAGAGCTTTCAAAGCAGTTCAAGCTGAAAGGCTTTACGCTTGATGATGCCTCGATAACCGAATCCAGCGGAAGCAGTATCACATCACGAGGCACAAAGGTAACTTCGTCAGAATTTACGAAAATAACGGAGTTTGCACTTAAAAAAGCCACATCTACCGCAATCGACATATTCGACGGCGATTTGAAAGTATCACCCATACTTTACTCCTCGCAAAGAAGTGCCTGCACATTCTGCGATTATGCAAGCATATGCCGTTTTGACAGGCAGATAAAAGGTTGCAAATACAGGAACGCTTTTTCGGTTAAGCGTGACGAGTTTATGAAAGAAACGGAGGGAAAAAGCGATGCAATGGACGACTGAGCAAGAACGAGCCATAAACGAAAAGGGCAATCTTTTGGTTGCCGCCGCCGCAGGTTCGGGTAAAACCGCCGTTCTTACCGAGCGTATAGTACGCCTTATCGCAGAAGGTGCATCGCCCGACGAGTTTCTTGTTGTAACATTTACCAAGGCAGCAGCCGCCGAAATGAAAAAACGAATAGAAAACAAGCTCAGAGAAAAAGCCGCTGTTTTACAGGCAGACGGTGACAATGAGCTTTCATCACGCTTGAACGATGCGGCTTCTTCAATAGGCAGAGCTCATATTTCCACACTGCATTCTTTTTGTACACGCCTCTTAAGACGCCATTTCAATGCGGCAGGGCTTGACCCTGCTTTCCGTGTAGGTGACGATACCGAAACAGCCATATATAAAAAAGATGTGCTTGATGCACTTATTGAAAAACGCTATGAATGCGAAAGCAGCGAAAGTTTTATGCTTTTGTCGGAGTTCTTCGGCGGCGACGAAAAGCTTTCGGAAATAGTGTTGGGCTTGTTTTCCGATATGTTTTCACGTCCCAACCCGTTTGAGTATCTGAAAAATTCCGCCGAAGCATACAACATAAGTAAAGAAGAACTTGCCATCTCACCCTCGGTTTGCGAGCTTTTGGAGAATGTAAAATCCACGCTCAAGGCACACATCGATGCATATACTGCAATTCGTGAAGATTATGCACTCTCACCCTCATTTGAGAAGACTCTCATATTCATTGACGATGAGCTTTCAAAGCTTCGTTCTTTATTACTCATAGACTCATACGATTCTATGAGGGAAGCTCTTTTCTCGTTTGAATTTGAGAGGCTTACCTGCTTTGCACGGGGAACCTCCGATGAGGACAAAACACCTCTTAAAAAGGTACGCAATACACTTAAAGATAATTTTAAAGACTTTCAGTCTGTGTTTTCACTCTCGCTTGAGGAGCAGGCTCTAAGGCTTAATGAGTTTTATCCGATAATGTGCTCGCTTGTTTCCCTTGTCGAGGACTTTTGCAAGGCATATTCTCAAATCAAGTCGGAAAATACGGTAATAGATTATTCCGACATGGAGCATATGACGCTTGCACTTTTGAAAAACGAGCTTATTGCAAAAGAATACCGCAATAAATTCAAATATATATTTGTTGACGAATATCAGGAT
>JAZNWT010000217.1:0-10565 GCA_045593465.1 Clostridia bacterium | reverse complement strand
TCCATTGCGAAAGCAATGGTATATCATCACGTGCAAGCGTGCATCTCATCACCGAAGGTGTATATCATCAGCCGCAGGCTGCATTTCTTTTCGCAATGATGATATACAAAACTTCGTTTTGATGATATGCAATTCCTACGGAATTGATGATATACACGCCTGCGGCGTGATTTTGCGTTTGGGTTCGAATCCTTAATACAAACCACAAAAATATCTTTTTCGTAGCCTTTATACAGAAAAAAGCACTGCGAAAGTAGTGCTTTTTTCAACGAAATTTGCCCTTACGGGCAAGTGAAATGCCGCTGTGCGGCGTGAAATTGCTCCGCAGTGAAATATTCGCTTCGCGAATGTGGGCAAATTTTTCACTAAAACCCAAAACATCGTAAGAGTTAAAAATCATACGCTAAATCGTCAAAAATATCTTTTTTTGTTTGGTATCGGAGGGGATTCGAAGCCTCACCGCCTTTAAATTTCACTTTTTCCTTTAGCAAATTCGATTATACAGTTACATTCTTTTCGGCTATACAGACAGAAAGCACATATACATTTTTCGCTCCTGCTTTTTTGAGCATACGTGCACATTCATCAGCAGTGCTTGCGGTGGTTACAACATCATCTATCAAAAGTATCGAACGCCCCTCACAGCTTTTTGTCGGAGCAAATGCACCTCGAAGATTTTTCCGTCTCTCGCTTGCCGTAAGATTTGCCTGTTGAGGAGTTTCCTTAATCTTCACGAGCAGATTTTCATCAAACTCAAGTCCGTATCTTTCACTTATCCGCTTTGCAAGCTCACAACTTTGATTATAGCCCCTGAATTGAAGACGTTTTTGAGTAAGCGGCACAGCCGTAACACAATCTATACACCATTCATCGCTTATTTCCATAAGCTTCGCCAACGTGTCCGCAACATATCGCTTTCCGTTATATTTTAATTCCCATATCGCCTTGTTTATATTATCATCATAAACAAATGCCGATGTCATCGAAGCAATATCACGCCGTGATAAAAACGCATCAAAATGCCGTAGGTTTTCACGGCATTGCTTGCAAATATTATCCTCGTCAACCACCGCTTCCTTAAAGCATATCATGCATGTATATTGCTTTGGAAAAATATATTTCTCTGCAAACGATTTAATGTTCATAATATGTTGGGATTGTTTGTTCTGTCTAAAAGATAATTCTTAAATTGCATAATAATCGCCTCGATGATTATTTATAAGACACATAAAAAATCGAGAGCCTTTGGAGGCATTCCTTTGGCTCTCATTCTTAATCTTTCAATTCCATATTATCAAGAGCATATCTCAAAGCCATGCTTATCAGCTCATTTCTTGAACGGTTTGTTTTAGCTGACAATTCGTTATATTTCTCTTGCAAAGCTCTATCTATACGAATCGTCATGGTAACCGTTTTATCTTCTTTTGATGTTACAATGAATTTGTTCATAATGCAATCAAATCCTCATCTTATTTGAATACATTATAGTGTTTACCCCCAGTGCAAAACTATAACACATCGAGATTTGATTTTTTAAATCACTTTGTGTTACGCTCGCATTCAGAGGTAACAGCAACACAGCAGAACCGTCGCCTTGTGTTAATGGGGTGGAACCCCACGGAAAAAGTGGTCATCATGCAGAACCCTTTACTTCTCTGCTTTTGATCTTATAGCCTCCAAAATTGCGTTTTTCTCATATGAGTTTAACGGTGCCTGACCGTTTTCGCACCTTGCAAATGACTGTGTAAGATTCACCTCAAAAGTACCGAACTCGGTGATGATTTTATATTCGCTCATGCACCTGCAAGTGGGATCGGCATAATTAAGAGTCCTTAAAATATCCGTTACAAGTACAGAATAATCACCAACGAATTCAACCTCCCAGTCCCCCTTAATGATTTTTGTTACGGTGTTGCCGCAGTATACATTTTCAAATTCATGAGTATACTGTACTTCGTTGTTCGTTTCATGATCGTTACATATAGATATAACTGTTTCCTGCTCATTAGATTGCTCGAAAGAATTTGTTACAAATTCATCACCGTCCACAATCTCTTTACCTATGTTTCCGACAGTACCCATAAAGATGGGAAGGGAATTTTCGGTATCAATTATCATGCATATAAACGGTCGGTCTAAAACTACGATATTTTTCTTTTCAATAAACCCCTCGGCACACATATCAACAGCAGTGACGGCACCTGCCTTTGTTCCTGCTTCATCGACTGCCATGAATGTTTTGTGCAATACATTTCCGATATAAATGTTGCCCACAGCACTTGAAGCCATTTTTGAAAAGTCCGCCTGACTTTTACTGAATGCCTTGGGCATACCCATTTTTTCAAGTGTGTCATTAAGCTTTATGTCAAAATCGAGCGTGAATTTCGGCATTACTGTATCGACAGATTCATTTTTTACATTATTAAGAAGCTCGCTAAGCGTTTTTCCGTCAAGCGTGCGAATATAATCGAAAACGCTTATTCCCTCATCGGGAAGCAACACGGCAAAGCTGTATTTTCCGCTTTCGTACGGCTTTATAAAGCCCGTTACACCGCTGCCCTCAATGTATTTATTTTCCTCACTCGCCATGTATTCAACTTCTCTTTTAGAACCGTCATATGCACGGAATGCACCGTTGTATATGGAATGCTCCTTATATTTTTCCTCCCAAGTGTCCTCAAACGCAAGTGCATTGATTAAATACATAAATGTACTTGCATCAATCTTTTCAAGCAGTTTTTTGATCATACCGTCGGTGTTATCATCTACCCAAGTGTTTATATCCGAAACTGTCGCATCATCAAATGCTGCCTTGAAGATTTCGGCACCGTAATAATCCGCATTTGTCTGCAAGAATTCTTCTCTTACCTCAACGCCCGATTCGTTCTTCATCCATATCGAATTTGCAATTTTTAAGTTCTCGCCCAAGTTCTCGGCCAAGTGCCCGATGTAAGCATTAAGCTTTTCGATTTCCATGCCTCCTGCAAGCACTTTTTCCATCTCACTCAATGTGTCACCGTCCGCTCCGTTTGCCGTCATTGCAAGTGCGGTTAAAACAGACAGGGGCGATATTAGTATATTGTTTTTGCTATCACCCTCCTCTGCCGCCGTCTTAAAAAACTCAAGTGCAAAGGAATTGTACGCATTTATAAATTCATCGTCAGCTTCTTTTGTTACATTCTCGTTTTTTACTATATCTTCACCGAGCTTTATGCCGTTTTTCGGTGTATTCGCATTACAGCCTACAATCGGAAACACAATCAATAAAGCAAGAATTAAGCATATATATCTTTTCATATTTTACTCCTCTATTCCTATTATTTGTTTAATTTCGGATGTTATTTCATCACCGATCAGCGTGTAAACGTCCTCGCTCTCGCCGTCATTAAAGGTTACAATGAGCAAAGCGGTGCTGCTTTCAGAAGTTTCGTCCGCTAACGATGAATTGCTGTTTTTTGCACCTTCGCTTCTTACTTGCGTATTCAAAAAAGGCTTGAGTTTGTCAAAAACAACTGTGTCAAGATTATACACAGTGCCTTTATATTCAGCACTTATATACGGCATATCTTTTGAAGCAGGAGGCATTGAACCGTTTTTATCAACAACCTCGTCAGGATATTGTTCTTTAAACTCTGTATATAATTCAACTTCGTTTGGTGCGTCCGCAGTTTCTTTATTATCAAACGCTTTGGGCATTACCGCAAGACATATTAAAGCTGTGCAGGCAACCGACACCCCCATGGTTATCCGCTTGATATTTTGCTGTCTTTTTCTTTTATATTCCTTACTTTTTTGAAGCACTTTCTGTTTAAACTCACTGTCACTTATCATAATAAGCTCTCGCCCTCCTTTTCCATAAACACTCGAAGCTCTTTCTTTGCACGGTACAAAAGGTTATCTACCTGTTTAACCGTCCTTTTCATGATTTTTGCGGTTTCTTTATACGGAAGCTCGTCTATGTAGGTGAGATGCACCGCAATTCTCATATCTTCATTTAAAGATTCAAGTGCATTTGAAAGAATACGCTTTCTTTCGCCGTCAAGTACGCTTTTTTCAACATCTTCATCGCTTTTTATAAAATCGTTAAGCTCACTGTTTTTTTGACGCTTCAGCTTTCTTAAATAATCCAAAGCTCTGCTTCTTCCGAGCATATAAAGATATGTTTTTAAGCTTGTGCGAAAATCGTATTTTTTCGGATATGTAATAAGGTAAGCAAACACGTCTGCGGCAATATCCTCGGCAGTATAGGCATCGGAAACAAAGCGGTTTATAAAGAATGTCAAACCGTTTCTGTATTCCTTTATGATTTCATCAAAAGCGTTTTCGTCACCGTTTAAAAAACGGCGGTAATTGCTTTCACCGTTTTCCATTTTCGCCTCCGTGCTTTTCTCACCGCTTATTATACGTTTAAACTTCTGGTTTTCCTTATAGAAAAATGAAGCAAACTTTTCTTCATCTTCTTTTTCTGCTATTTTGCCTGCTTGTGGCTGTGTTTTTCTTTTTATTATTCCTTGCTTTATTATTTAATTCACGCACATTATTTTTAATTACAGGCGGAACAAGTGCTCGCCTGTCCGTGCCGATAAGGTCATCACGCCCTGCTTTTATAAGTGCTTCTCTTGCTAAAGCCCTATACTGCGGCAAATAAAACTGCATAAGTGCCCTTTGCATATCCTTTTCCCTTTGGGTTTTGGGAACATATACTTTTTCGTTGGTTCTCGGATCACGCTCTGTGTAATACATACAGGTGGAAAGCGTTCCGGGCGTGGGGTAAAAATCCTGCACCTGTTCTATTCTCATGCCCGTTTTTTTAAGGTATTCGGCAAGCTGTATCGCCGCATTCAAATCACTTCCCGGGTGCGAGGACATAAAATAAGGTACTATATACTGTTCCTTGCCCTTGTTTTTGTTGAGCTGGTTATATTTGAGCACAAACTTATCAAAAAGCTCCGCATCGGGCTTGTTCATAAGCTCAAGCACACGGTTTGATATATGCTCGGGTGCAACTTTAAGCTGACCGCTTACGTGATGTTCGACAAGCTCACGAAGAAATGTATCGTCCCTGTCGTACATTGCATAATCATAGCGTATTCCCGAACGCACAAAAACCTTTTTCACCCTTGGAACAGCTCTTAATTTTCGCAAAAGTGCAACATAGTCGCTGTGGTCAACCTTTAAATTCGGGCAACGCTTAAAGCCTATGCACTGCCTTTCCTTGCACGCACCTTTTTCAAGCTGTTTTTTGCATGCCGTCTGACGGTAGTTTGCAGTGGGACCGCCGACATCATGTATATAGCCCTTAAAATCTTTTTGTTTTGTAAGCTCTTTTGCTTCCTTTATCAAAGACGCATGACTGCGTGTTTGTATTATTCTGCCCTGATGAAATGTGAGTGCACAAAATGAACACGCACCGAAGCAACCCCTGCATGACGTAAGCGAAAACTTCACTTCACTTAATGCAGGTATATCTTCCTTATAACTTGTATGCTTTTCTCTTGTAAAGGGAAGTGCATACACACGGTCAAGCTCCTCTTGAGTCAATGGCATTGCAGGCGGATTTGCAACTAAAAACTGCCTGTCCTGCTTCTGTATTATACGTTTTCCTCTTATAGCGTCCTGTTCATTGTATTGAATCATGAACGCCTTTGAGTATTTGTTTTTATCGTTCTTGACTTCATCATAGCTGTCAATAACTATGCTGTCTTTTTCAAATTCGGATATATCACTTACCATTATGCAGGTGCCTTTTATATCCGTAATCGAGCTTACCTTTTCACCGTTATCAAGGCGTTTGGCAATTTCAACGATCTGCTTTTCGCCCATACCGTACACGAGTATATCCGCACCGCTGTCCGACAGTACGCTTCGTCTTACCTTATCGTCCCAATAATCATAATGTGCGAAACGGCGAAGGCTTGCTTCTATTCCGCCCAAAATAACGGGTACTCCCCTGTATGCTTCCCTTGCACGGTTTGAGTATACAATAGCCGCTCTGTCGGGACGTTTTCCGCTTTTTCCGCCCTCCGTGTAAGCATCGCTTGAGCGTTTTCTTTTTGCACTTGTATAATGGTTTACCATTGAGTCTATATTGCCCGGTGCTATCAAAAAAGCAAGCCGAGGCTTTGAGAACACCTTAAAGCTTTCAACACTGTGCCAATCGGGCTGGGCAATAATACCCACCTTATAGCCCTCACTTTCAAGCACTCTGCCTATAAGTGCGGTCGCAAAAGAGGGGTGATCCACATATGCATCACCGCTTATTATAACGAAATCGGCTTCACTGCCCAATTCCTGCTTTGTCATTGCAAGTTGCTTTAATTTTTCCATGTTTTGATTATAGCATGCACAATGTTATTTTGTAAAATCGGTATTTTATGTTGTTATTGAGACGAAGAGATGGTACAATATGTAGTAATAATTTATTTGGAGGCTTTGTTATGGCAAAATTTTGGAACGACTTTAAAGCATTTGCATTCAAGGGCAATATAATCGATTTGGCAGTCGGCGTTATGATCGGCGGTGCATTCGGCAAAATAACGACTTCTTTCGTTAACGACATTGTAATGCCTTTCATCTCCATATTCATGGGCGGAAGCGATTTGGCTTCAAAGTTCATAGCACTTGACGGCAACACTTATGCAACACTCGAAGCCGCACAGGAAGCAGGTGCAGCCTGCATCACATACGGTACATTCATTCAGACGGTTATCGACTTTTTCATAATTGCTTTGTTCGTATTTATGATGGTACGCTTGATTGCAAAGCTTCATAAGGAAAAGCCGGCACCCGTGGAAGAACCCAAGCGTCTTTGCCCCTACTGCAAGCAGGAAGTTGCCAAAGATGCTACACGCTGCCATCACTGCACATCTGAAATCGGCGAAGCAGAGTAATATTTATTTTGTTTAAAGTAATATAAATAATCGGTGGGTTTTTTATGCAAACCGAGATAAACGGTGTACAAATTTATTATGAACGCCAAGGCGGCAGTGAACGAAAAAAAGTGCTTGTGCTCCACGGTTGGGGTGCAAGTGTTGATGCTGTACGCCCCATTATGAACCAGCTTGAGCTTTTGGGCTATGAAGCAATAGCTCTTGATTTTCCCGGCATGGGAAAGAGCGAGCCGCCCAAAGAGCCTTGGGGTGTTGAGGATTATGCCGCCTTAACGAAGGCATTCATAAAAGAACTTGATATTTACGGCTGTGATGTGGTCTGCCATTCATTTGGCGGACGTGTTACAATACTTTTGGCATCTGCTGACGAAAAGCTGTTTTCACGGCTCATACTCGTTGATGCGGCAGGCATTCGCAAAAAACGTACGCTTGCTTATTATATCCGCACATGGTCGTATAAATTGGGCAAAAAGCTCAAAAACATTGCATTTTTAGATAAGCTTTTCAAAATAAGCGAAAAGCAAAAAAATGCAGGAAGTGAAGATTACAGGGCACTTTCAGGTGTTATGCGTGCAACATTTGTTAAGGTTGTAAACTTAGACCTTGCACCGCTTTTGTCCAAAATAAAAAACGAAACTCTCCTTATTTGGGGCAGTGAAGATGATGCTACGCCGCTTTATATGGCGAAGCAGATGGAAAAGCAGATTAAAAACAGCGGTCTTGCCGTCATAGAGGGTGCAGGTCATTTTTCCTATGCAGACAATTATCCGCAGTTTTGTGCAATTTTGAGTGCAATGCTAAAGCAATGCTGATGCACATTATACATACTAAACGGGAGTATTTTAATGCAGTATTTTGACTATATTTTCGCAGTGATAGCCGCAGTGAGCGTGGTTTTTGCTTCACTTAATCTGGTGCATATGCTCCAGCTTGAAAGCTACCAGGGCAAGATGTATCTCAAATGGGTTATCAAACATATAAAAGCGGAATTTCTGCCCTACATTTCGGTAGGGCTTGCCGCAATACTTTTCAGAATAGGCTGGGCACTTTTTGACACACAGCTTACTGCCGTTGCCACAGTATGCCGCATAGCCGCCGATGTTGTTTATGTACTCATGCTTTTCACCGTTTATGCAGCATATAAAAGGCGTAACGCAAAAAAGCCCCTTGTTATAACGGGCAGAATAAAACGTCTTATTATTGCTCTCTTTTTGGTATCATTCCTTTTCTCGATAAACTTCTTCATTCCCTATGTTTACACGCAAAACGGCGGCATCAATTGGTCGAAGTTCATACTTTCGGACATTATACGTTACGCACCCGGAATGTTCCTTTCACTTACGATATTCTTGGCATACCTTATCACCTACCCCATCGAAACAGCGGTCAAAAAGTGGTACTATAACGATGCGAAGAAAATACTCAAAAATCGTACGGATTTAAAGAAAATCGCAATAACGGGCAGTTACGGCAAAACAAGCACAAAGTTTGCACTCGGCACACTTCTTTCAGAGCGTTTCAACGTGCTTTTCACTCCCGGAAGCGTTAACACTCCGATGGGTGTAACACGCATAGTTCGTGAAAACCTAAAAGCAGAAAACGACATATTCATAGCCGAGATGGGTGCAAGATACAAGGGTGACATTAAGGAGCTTTGTGACCTTGTAGGCCCCGACATCGGAATAATAACTTCTGTCGGCAAGCAGCATCTTGAAACATTCGGCTCAATAGAGGGCGTTATAAACACAAAGGCAGAACTTATGCATGGTTTAAAGGAGGACGGTATCTGTTTCTTTAACGGTGATTATGAGTACTGCCGCCATATGTATGAGGACTGCACATTAAAAGAAAAATATCTTTTCGGCACCGAGGGTGATGGTCTTTATATGCGTGCCGACAATATAAAGGTAAACGGCGAAGGCTCAACATTCACGCTCACAGCTCATGATGGAAACAGCATTATCTGCACAACGGCACTTTTAGGTCGTCCGTCCATATGGAACATACTTGCAGCGGCATCGTGTGCATACCGTTTGGGAATGACCCTTGAAGAGATTGCCGCAGGAATAAAGAAGATGGAAAGTGTTGAGCACAGGCTCCAGCTTATAAAAGGGCCCATAACCGTTATTGACGATGCGTTCAACTCAAACCCCATAGGCTCAAAGGAAGCACTCATGGTATTGAAAGCTTTTGAGGGCAAGCGTATAATAGTAACTCCGGGCATGGTTGAGCTTGGCAAGGAAGAAGAACAGCTCAATTATGAGTTTGGCCTCACAATGGCACATTCGACAGATGTTGCAATATTGGTAGGTAAATCCCATATAGAGCCTATATACAACGGTCTTATCGACGAGGGCTTTGATAAGAAAAATATTGTTAAGGTCTCAAGTTTGAGTGAAGCTACGGCACTTTTGCCGCTTTATACGGAAAACGGCTGTGTTGTGCTTTTTGAAAACGACCTTACGGATAATTACGAAGAATAAATAAGCGAGGTGCATTTTTATGATAAATGTAGGCGTATTTTTCGGAAGCCGCAGTGCCGAACATGATGTATCCATCATAACGGGCTTGCAGGTGCTTGAAAATCTCGACAAAACCAAATATTCGGCTTTTCCCGTATATATCTCAAAAAAGGGTGAATGGTTCATTGGTGAGCCTTTAAGAAAAATAGATTCTTACAGACCTTTCAAAGAAGATATGCACGGCATAACAAAGGTAATACTTCCCCCCGTCCCCTCCATGAATGGTCTTTATTCGCTTCCCACAGGCGGGCTTTTTGCAAAAGCTCAAAAGGTATGCGACCTTGACTGTGCAATTCTTGCCGTTCACGGTATGCACGGTGAGGACGGTTCAATTCAGGGGCTTTTGGAGCTTGCGGACATACCGTATTCAAGCTGTTCACTCGTCGGAAGCTCCGTCGGTATGGATAAAATAATCATGAAAGGCGTATTCAAGAGCATGGGCTTACCTGTTCTTGACGGTACATATTGCTATAGAAGTGCATGGTTAAAAGATCGTGAGCCCATAATCGAAGAAGCCGAAAAAATCGGTTATCCGCTATTTGTTAAGCCTGCAAATCTTGGTTCTTCAATCGGCATAAGCAAGGCAACAGACCGTCACAGTTTTATTGAAGCAATGGAAGTTGCCATTCAGTATGACAGACGCATACTTATTGAAAAAGGGCTTGACTGCCCCACCGAGATAAACTGTGCATGCATAGGCTTTGACGGCGAGGTTACTCCCTCCCTTTGCGAACAGCCCAAGAGCTGGACGGAGTTCCTTTCCTTTGAAGATAAATACACACGTGGAAGCGGAAGCAAGGGTATGAAGAGTCTTTCAAGAAGTGTTCCTGCTCCCATAACCGATGAAATGACCGAGCTTATACAATCATACACGGCACAGATATTCCGTATGCTTGAATGCAAGGGAGTCGTAAGAGTTGACTACATGATAGACCGTATGACAAATCAGGTCTATGTAGGCGAAATCAACACGATCCCCGGCTCATTTGCATTCTACCTCTTCGAGCCTATGGGAATACCCTTTAAAAAGCTTCTTGACAGCATAATAGACGATGCTTTCAAAGCACTCGAGCAGAAAAAGAAATCCTCTTTTGCCTACGCTTCCGACATACTTGAAAAAGCAACGGGCGGCGAAGTCGGATCGTAGCCATGT
>JAZNWT010000216.1:0-3948 GCA_045593465.1 Clostridia bacterium | reverse complement strand
AGCGTTTTTCTTTGAAGCAGTAATGCATCAAGCTCTTTTTCAATGCTTAAAAGGTCACCGTCCGTACCCATCATGACTATATCTCGTGCGGCGGCCGCCTTCTGCTCTATCTTTGCGTTAAGCTCTGCAAGCGAGCTGTTTGCAACGCCCGACAAAATACTCTTTTGCTCTGCAAGTATTTCTTTCTGCACGGAAATGAGCGACTGCATTCTCTCGTCCGTATAGCCCCATTTGAATACCGAGCCTATAACATCTCCCTCATTGACCGACGCACCCTCATCGACCGAATATATAACTCTGTCATGCTTCTCAACCGAAATACATTCTTCGTCACGGATTATAACGGTTTTTGCCTCCATTGTTGTTTCGATATATCCGTTTTCAAGTGTTACGCCCACACCGCCTGAAAGCACAAGAACAACAACGGTTATTATGATTATAAAAACCGCCGCCATCAACGCATAAAATCTTGTTTTTACTACTCTGCGTCTTGCCATTTCCTTAGTTTATCTCGTAGCCCTTTTTCTCGCTTCTTCCGTACTGTCTGTCAAAATTTTCTTTATTTTTTGCTTTGTAAAGCTCAAAAAGCTCATCCGATGTCAAGCCTGCTTTAGAGCACATACTTACAAAGAAATGAAGTACGTCCACCATTTCTTCCTCCAATGCCGTCTCATTGACCTCTTGAGGATTCTTCCACCACTTAAAATTCACCTCATCGAGTATCTCGCTCAATTCAGAGATAATGGCAAGTATCTCTTTCTGTATCCATACCTCACGTGATATGCCATCAAGCTTGCGACGTTTGATTATATCATCATCAAGCGACTTTTGCATATCGAATATAATATCAAGCTTATCCATTGTTCTCCTCCGCAAAAAAGCAGTCTTATCTTACAGTTGTTTATTTCGGCAGTTTATTTTGAGCCGCATATGAGCTGTCTTATACGCTCTGCTCCGCATTCGTCATTACTTACAACCGCACCGTTCAAACGTGAATTATCGAATATGTACGGTATTATTCGTTCCATATCCGACATACCTATGCTGTCCACCTTTTCCATAACTTCGCTTTCGCTGTATGTCCGACCTCTTAAAAGTTCGGACTTGCCTATTGAATTTGCTCTTGACGATGTGCTTTCCTGCCCGAGAACATAACTGCCCTTGAACTGTTCTTTTGCACGTATAAGCTCTTTTTCGCTTACTCCGTTTTTCAAAAGCTTATCGGTTTCGTCAAGCATCAATGAAGCAACCTCATATGCCTGTTTTTCGCCCGTACCTGCATAGAGTGCAAAATAACCCGTTGAAGTATATGATGACGGATACGAATATACCGAATACGCAAGTCCCTTTTCTTCTCTTATGGTCTGGAAAAGCCTTGAACTCATGCTTCCGCCTATTATATTGTTCAGTATAAGCATTGCAAACTGGTCGTCCTCATTGAGCGAATAACCCGGGAAGCCCAAACAAATATGTGCCTGTTCAATATCCTTTTTAATATGCGAAAATCTTCCTCCGCCTGTATAAAGCACGCTCTTTTGAGCCTCTGCACTGCCCTCTCCATAGCCCGAAAACGCTTCTTCGAGCATATTTATAAGTTCTTTCTCCTCAAAATTTCCCGCACAGGCAATAAGTATATCGTCGGGCATATATCGCCGTGCCATATAGTTTAATATATCGTTTCTTGTAAACGAACGTACAGTCTGCTCACTTCCGAGTATGGGAGATTCAAGCACCGTACCCTTGTAAATTTCGGCACAAAGCAAATCATGCACCAATTCCTCGGGGCTGTCCTCCACCATCAATATCTCATCGCAGACAACGCCCTTTTCTTTCTCCATCTCTTTTTCATCAAATACGGAGTTTTTGACCATGTCTGCAAGGATTGAAACCGCAAGCCCTATCTGCTTGTCCGTAACTTTTGCATAATAACAGGTGCATTCCTTTGCCGTGAATGCATTAAGATGTCCGCCCACGCCGTCCATCTCGGAGGCTATTTCCAAAGCCGTCCTGTTTTTCGTACCCTTAAAGAGCATATGCTCTATAAAGTGGGATATGCCGTACTCCTTCTCCTGCTCATAAACGGAGCCTGCCTTTATCCACACACCTATGGATACCGAGCGAAACTCACGAAGCTGTTGAACAGCCACTCTTATTCCGTTTTTTAAAACAAATCTTTTTACCATTTTTTCTTTTTAAATAATGTCACTCACTGTTGTGACAGCCAAACCTTTCGATTTCAAAATTTTTATGATATCATTCAATGACTCACTCATAGCTTTTGTGGGTTGTGCAAGTATTATGCTTGAAGAATCGGAAAGTTTTTTTATTCTTGAAACTATATCATCGGCACTGCCCTTTGCACAAAGCAAGTCTACCGTGCAAAGCACCTGCGTAACATCAAGCTTTTGAGCCGCATATGCCGAAACCGGAATGCTTCGGTTTTCGCCCGAATAGTAAAGCGTAGGACGCACGGAGCTTACGGTTTCGATAATATCGAGTGAATTCTCAACATCGTTTATTACCCAATCAAGCTCTCCGTCACTGTCTGCTTCATTGCCCATTGTGGCTATCTCATGCCCATCGTTTATCATACGCTTTAAAACTTTTCCATTATCCCTTGCCCACTTTCCGCTTACGGCAAAGGTTATCTGCGTATCGCTTTTTGACAGCACATCGAGTATGCTTTCAAGCGATGCGGCATTATAATCAACAGTCACCATTAAAGCCGCCGCATTATTTCTGTTTCCCCGATAAATGGGAGGCGAATAAAACGCATCAGCCGTTGCACTCATTGCAGGTACGCTTGTGCTTGTTGAAAAATACAGTGCGGCTATCATGGTTATGATAAGTACATTTACAATAATCGGCGAACCTTTTGTCTGCTTTCGTTTTTTCACGGCAATCTCCTCCGAACATTTTTAGATATTCCATGATATTCACAAAATGTACGTTAGATACCGCTTTTGAATAACAAAAGTATCGTCGAAAAGCGTCAACGACCGCCGAAGCAAAGTATTTGTGTACTTTCCCTCGGCAGCCGCAGTAATTTTAATTTATATTATTTTTCGGGTATAAGACCTTTTCTTGTGAGGTCTATCTTGCCGTCGGGCTTTATTTCTATAACACGAACGAGTATTTCGTCGCCTATTGAAACTTCGTCCTCAACCTTTTCAACTCTGTGATTTGCAAGCTTGCTTATGTGAACAAGTCCCTTCTTGCCGGGCTTAACTTCAACCTGTGCACCTATGGGGAGTATGTTTACAACCTTGCCGAGAATAACATCGCCGACTTCGATTTCTTTAACGATGTTATCTATCATCTTCTTAGCTTCCTTTGCAGCCTCGCTGTCGGGAGAAGCTATAAATACACGGCCGTCGTCCTCGATATCGATCTTAACGCCCGTATCGGCAATTATCTTGTTGATTGTCTTGCCGCCGCTGCCGATAACCTCACGGATCTTATCGGGATCTATCGTGAACTGGAGAATTCTCGGTGCGTAGGGTGAAAGGTCTTCTCTCGGCTCGCTTATCGTTTCCATCATTCTGTCTAAGATAAAGAGTCTGCCAAGGCGTGCCTGTTCAAGTGCACGTGTGAGAATCTGCTCATCAATACCCTTGATCTTTATGTCCATCTGTATAGCTGTGATACCCTCACGTGTACCTGCTACCTTAAAGTCCATATCGCCCAGGAAGTCCTCAAGGCCCTGTATATCGGTCAAAACAGCTATATTGCCGTTGCTCTCGTCCTTTATAAGTCCCATTGCAACGCCTGCTACGGGCTTTTTGATGGGTACGCCTGCGTCCATGAGTGCGAGTGTGCTTGCACAAATGTAAGCCTGTGATGTTGAACCGTTGGAGCTTATGACCTCGGATACCAAACGCATTGCATAGGGGAATTCTTCCTCGCTCGGAATCATGGGAAGCAATGCACGCTCTGCCAACGCACCGT
>JAZNWT010000215.1:0-2918 GCA_045593465.1 Clostridia bacterium | reverse complement strand
GCCTCCGACTTCTTGAAACGGTGTACAATCTCCAGGATATAGCGAGAAGAATTGCATTTATTATGCCGTAGACTATACTCCACGCCACAGCCGCGATGAGAAGCAGCAGCCCCTGATTGGAATGGTAACGTGCGAATTTTGATTGCTTTGCCGCAAACATCGGTATGAATACAAGCGGTCCGAAGTAGGCGAGTATTGCCATACCCTTATTTGTGTTAATGTCGTTCTGATCAAATTCTGCCGTTGTGTCGGCTGTGTTATTAAGATTTTGGAACGTCTCGCCAAAGCTATTTTGATTTTGCTGTGGGGGAGGCGTCTGCTGAGGCTGTGCCTGTTGAGACTGCTGTTCCTGCGGTGCATCGGTAGGGGAGCCGCATCCCGGACAGAATTTTATATTATCTTCGATTTTAGTTCCGCATTTTCCGCAAAATTTCATAGTGTTATCTCCTTTACGTGTTAAAAATTTCGTTGTAGCCGTCCTCCATTGTAGGACCTGCAGGATAATATTGCTTCCATTCAGCTTCTCCGTCAACAGACATTTTAACCTTTCCGTCAACATCAAGCCCTGAAATGTCCACCATGATTGATCCCCATTGTTCTTCGACAGGTTCAATTTCCGGATTATCGGGATAAGAGGTCGGCGGATAGTAAAGCGTCAGCGTGAGAATATTTTCAGCAAGGGCTGCCCTGTAAATATAATATTTCTGCGGCTCACTTTCCCATAAGCCGTGAACTATTGCTGCTTTTCCTTCAATTTCCGTGAAGAATACAAATCTGTTGCCGCCGGTTATCCAGCACATTGAGCCGTTCATAAGTCCTAAATCCGGCACAGGCAGAGCGATAAACTTTCTTGCAGTTTCATCCACCATTCTCGTCAGAACCGCCGCAACCTCACATCTCTGTATCGGCTTGTCGGGGTTAAAGGTACCTTTGGCATCACTTCCGGTAAGTATTCCCGCACGATAGAAAACGTAGATAGGACCCGAATAGCCGATGTCCGACGGAACATCGGGGATTGCATTGTCGGCTACCGGATTTGGATCTATGTAGGAGTATGCAGGAAGTGCTTTGTACATTATCCAGACAAACTCTGCTCTTGTTGCGGTTTTGTTATACGCCTCGTCCCATTCGTCTCGGAGAATTATTCCGTTGGATTCGGCATATTCAACGTATGTATCATACCAATTGACGCTTCCGTTTGTAAGCGTTACCTTACCCGTGTTGTGAAGCTCGTGAAGGCATGCGGCAAGCTTGATTGTTGCACCTATAGTGATATTCTCGTAGGGTGCAAATTGGATTTCGGAAACACCGTTTATAAGTCCGCTTTCCGCTGCTCTTTTTACATCCTCGAAGAACCATACGTCATAAGGGATGTCGATAAAGCCGCCTGCTCCGTAATTCACGGTTGCTGTTGCCGTTCTGCTCGTGACGGAGCCGTATTCATTTGAAACAGTGCAGGTAACCTTTGTTCCGTTATGCTTTTGATATATTGCGGGATCAAAGACGAATACGCTGCTTGAGACGCCCCCGCCGAAGCTGCCTTCGACAACTCTTGTTCCCTCTTTGCTTTCAATTACCCAACGGTAACTCATATTTTCGCCCTGCGCAAGTATGTCCATTACGCAGTATTCGCCGGGATACACCTCAATATCCTGCGGTTGCCGGGTTATAACAGGACTCTTGCCTTCACCCTGCTTCACTACCGTTACTGTCGCACTGTCGCTTACGGCATCCGCTACATCATTAAATATGTAGCAGGATACGATAGCACCGTTATGCTCGTCATACACAGCACCGCTCGTAAGGGTAAAGGTGCTTTTGTTGTAGTCCTCCGAAAAATAGGTTTGCGTTTCGCCGTTTTGTTCAACGCTCCAGCGGTAGTTCAAGTTTTCGCCGCCTGCCGTAACGGAAAATGTAATGCTTTCTCCCTCATTTACCGTAACACTTTGAGGATGCGTCTTAAAAGCTACTTTTTCTGCAAGCACCGGCTTGATTTCCTTTTTTACAACCGTTATTATTGCAGGCTCGCTTATTACGCTGCCGTTTTGATTTGACACCTCGCAGAAAACCATCAGTTTATTATGCTTGTTATAATCAGCCGCTTCTGCTATTGTGAAGCTTGCGCTGTCACTGTCAGCATATACCGTGGTACTGTTAACGGAGCCTGTGCTTTCTTCCTTGTAATAGCCTGCATTGCCCCACCGATATTTCAGCCCTATACCTTCGGCAACCAAACTAAGGGTTATCGGCTCTCCCTCTTTGACGGTAATACCCTTGGGCTGCTGTGTGATAACAGGTGCTCGCAAAGCCACCGGGATTTTTTCGTCAATCCGTGTTTTTCCGGTTTGAATTTCGGGAAGCGTTATATCCTCGCGGATATTCTTGCCTGCGGTTATTTCCGCTGCCGATACCGATGATGCAAACAGCACTGTCACAATCGTAATAACTGCCAAAATCGGCAACAGTCTTCTTACCATAGCAAATACCTCCTTTACAAATTATTACTTCAAATTTTCAACCATTCTCACTGCAATAATGAGTGCCTGTTCTCTTGTTGCATTTGCGTAGCCGTTAGCTTCATCGGCACTTGTTACATTCTTCGGTGCAAATTTATTGTTGCCTACACCGTTTATGATGTTGTTTGCAACCATAAAGTAAACGCTTTCTTTCGCCCAATCGGAAATATCCGCATCATCTGCGAAAAGTGCAGGCTTTTCATAAGGCAAGGTAAACTGACTGTCGGTTGCCAAAGTCCAATTCGGGATAGACACTTTCTTGAATACTCTTGTGAGCATCGTTGCCGTCTGTTCACGATTTAAGAGGTCGTTTGGTGAATAGGTTGTAGCAGATGTTCCGTTTACTGCTCCGATGTTATATGCCTTTAAGATTTCAACATCATTTGTATCTGTGAACGGATT
>JAZNWT010000214.1:0-9913 GCA_045593465.1 Clostridia bacterium | reverse complement strand
CTTGTAAACGGTCACAGTGCATATGACTCGGCAAAAATAGCCGGCGACTATACGGTCGAATGTATAAAAGAAACCGCAAAGCTTGATAATCATTGGTACGGAGCGGCTTTTGAAACGGCACTTCCCAAGCTTATAGAAATGCTGTGAAAGGACAAGCAAAAAAGCCCGACTCGCATGAGCCGTTCTTTTGTTACACTGAGGATTACGCTCTTGCTTTTCTGATTGCAAGTATTCTCTGCATTTCGTTGTAGACGAGCATGAAGCCTTCGTCAACGCCCATACCGGGCTTTGCGAGAATCTGGTCGGGCTTTGTTGCCATTGCGATATTTACGCAAACATGGCAGGAACGGTCTGTTTCGTTGCAGGTACCGCCCTGGTATGCACCGATGCCCTTTTCCTTGCAGTAAAGAACTGCTTCTGCGATGTTGTTTACGCCGCCAAGGTCGGGAGTTTTGATCTGGAGCATATGCCCTGCCTTATTGTCTGCAAAATACTTGATATCTTCAAGAGTGTTGCACCATTCGTCCGCAACTATCTCAACGCCGATATTACGCTCGTCAACAAGCTTTGTAAGCTCACGGAGTGCTATCATCTGAAGCTCTCTGTCCTCTGTGTCCATGGGACCTTCGATGCGGAGCTTGAACGGGCTTGCTGCGTCTGCGAGCTTTTTAAGGTAATCTGCCATTGCTTCGTAGTTATTGTTTCCGAATACTGCACCTATTGTGCCGTAAACGTCTATATGCAATACGGGAGCATAGCTTTCGTCTTTTCTAAGCTCGATTATACGGTTCTTAAGCCATGTAACATAATCAACGAGCAATTCGCCGTTTTCGCCCAGCTTTGTCTTTACGTTGTTTATAAGTGCATGGGGAAGTACGTCCGCACCCTTGATTATCATTTTGTCGGAGTTTGTGTAACGGTCATCACCCGACTGTGTGAATACGGGGATAAGCTTATCGGAAACCGTTGTGTTATATTCGTCTGCTATAACTTCGCACATGAGCTTCTTGTTAGCCTTTGCAACTGCATCCAAAACAGCCTGTGTAACACCGTAGCGGATAGCTGTGTGGAGCTTCTTGCCCTTATACTCGATGCTCTCGATCATGTCTGCCGTTTCACGGAATTTGCCTATTTCCATGCCGACGAGTCTGGGCTTGATGTATTCATTTATTACGGGTATGAAATCCTTTGCGAGGAAAAGAGGATCTCTTCCGCCTGCACCGCTGTACTGAACTGCAGCACAGTCACCGTATGCGATCTGACCGTCTTCAAGAACCAACATTACGGAGATGGATTCACCGCTCTGACGAACAGCACTGAAGCCCTCTGTTACAGGTGCACCTATGTATGCCGCACCGTCGGATTTAGCACCCTGCTTGATTGCACGCTGGTCGTCGAAATAGAAGCCTGTTCTTCCCTCTGAACAAATAACATCAATGATCTTCATTTTGTTTTACCTCTTTTTTTAAAATATTTATCGGAAGTATACCTATAACCGATATACTTCCGAGATAGTCTGTTTTATCTGGGGCGACCTACAAGTCTGCCCTTGCTGATTGCATAAACATCATCTATAACCATCTGGAACGATGCGACGCGTTTTTCTGCCTTTGCACGTTCTTCGATTTTTGACTTGTTGAAGTCGATAAGATCCTGTGTGAAGGGCAATGCACCGATGTTGAGCATACGGATTGCACCGTCATTGTCACGTGCGGGAAGCATCTTGCCGGAATTGAAGCGGCTGGGTGCAAACGGAATGTCTATAACGCCTGCTTCGATTGCACGGACTGTACCGACTGCTATATCGCCGTTTCCAAGCTCGAAGCACTTGTCGAGTATGCAGCGTGTTTCCGCTGTGATGATTTCTTTCTCTGTTTTGAGAACGCTTTCGGGCAAACGCTGGTCTGCGAGCATGGATATGACCTGCTTTGTGCAACGCAAGCCCTGTGCATTTGCTTCCATTGTGGGAACGCCCATTGCTTCATGCGGAGTCTTTACGATAACCTTTGTTGCATGAGCTATAGCCGCCGCCGCACTTCCCCATGAAATAACGCCGAATGCCTTTGCTTCGTCCTGCGGGAAGCCGCCCATCCACTGATGGAATACTGTTGTTGTGAGAACATCACTGTAGCCGTTTTCCTTAAGATAGCTGTCCGTAAGCTCCTGCAATACTTCGATTGCCGCTACGTCCTGTATGAGGTTACCGCACTGTCCGTAACCTACCGTGATATTCTTAACGCCCTGCTCTGCCGCAAGGAGTGATTCTATTATTGCTACTGCGTGTGAAACACAGGGAGGTACCAATGTGCCTGTAAGCGGACCGTAGGGCTCTCTGTTGATGGAAACGCCTGCTTCCTCGTACATACCCGTAAGCCTGTCCACATACTGCCAATCCTCGATCGTCTTTTCCAGGGGAACATTCTTTGCATAGGGGATATTGTAGGAGATACCGCCGCCCTCATAGCTTGTGAAGCCGCCTGCATATGCAATTTCGGTAAGCAAGCGTGCATCGGGTGTGCCGTGACGAACCTGAACGGGAGTATCAAGGCTGTTTATGATACTGCGGCAGCCGCCTACACCGTGATTGACTGCCGGGAAGCCGTTGAGCATGGATTTGCCTGTTTTAATGGATTCCGCAATACCTACATCAGCTTCGTTATAGCGGTTCTGACGGGTATAACTGTCTATCGTTGTGGGCAAAAGGTCTGCTTCGCCGTTATCCTGCAAATATGTTAAAAGCTTTATGTGTTCGGGTATGAGTGCAACGCCTGCACGGGGCTGTATGAGAGTTTTTCCCTGTTCCTTAGCATTCTTAAGCTTGAGGGAGAAAATCTTATGGTCGGGCATGGACTTATGGAATTCTACCGCTTCCTCGAAATTTACGTCCTTACCTGTGTGCCAATGCGTCAATACTTCCGAACGGATACGGTTAAAATCACCGTCGGATATTCTCTTATTACTGATAGCCATGTTTAAAATAACTCCTTTTTCATTATTCTCAGTGCAACATCGCCGTAATGTTCACTTAACAGCCCCATGGCTGCAAGAATGTACTTTTTATCCACCAGCACCCTTGCCTCTTTGGGCCTCAAGGATGCCGGATCGTTTGCCTTTGCCTGTGCAAAAGCCGCAATTTCTTTTGCCCGGTCGGAATGTATCAACGCTCCGCCCGTTGCTATAAGGTTTTTGACACCGCTAAGGTCTTTTCCCTCTTGTGCAAATGCAAGCCCCATCGGTGTGTATACCTGCTCTATCGTGCCTGCATGACGACGAACGGCAGTTTCTATTGCAAGCGAGGCAAGTGCACGGTCAAGATTTTTAAATTCGTCCGTCGTGGGTACTTCGTCGGTATGTTCGGAAAGATAATCTATCATCTCGATACATCTCTCTTCACTGCACATAGAAAGCTCACTCACCGCTTTGATTCCGACAGCTTCCGCAATACCGTGTATGCTGTAACGCATACCGATATCGCCCTCAACGGTGCGTTTTACTCTGGGTTCATGCAAGCCCTTCAATACTGTTGAAGCGTTCTGAGGGAAGCCCTCTGCCACGGAATAAACATCGGTGGTTGCTCCGCCCAAGTCAACAGCCACAAGCTCGCCTATACCGCTTTCATTCTCCGTACCGTCCGCCAAAAGCACCATTGCCTGCTGAACTGCAGAGGGTGTGGGCATTATTATGCCCGATATAAGCTCACTCGCTTTGCTCAAGCCCCTTGCCTTGACTATGCGTTTTAAGAATATCTCCCTTATCGCCGCCTGTGCAGGTTCTATGCACAGCTCTGAAAAACGGGGCATTACATTCTTTTCGACGTGTACCTCCCTGCCGTTTTCAGACAGTATTTCGGCACATTTTTTTGCCGCGGCACGGTTGCCTGCAATAACAACGGGACAATCGGTTTTAAGCGTTGAAAGCATTTGTGCATTTTTTATTATGCACTCCGTATTCCCTCCGTCCGTACCGCCCGTGAGCAGTATTATGTCGGGACGCTTGCTGTCTATGTCGATTATATCCTCATCGGTAAGCTCGTATGAGTATACTCCCACCACCTTGGCACCTGCACCGAGCGATGCCAGGCGTGACGCTTCCGCCGTAAGATTCTTAACAAAGCCGCTTGTTACCATTCTCAGGCCGCCTGCCGCACTTGAACAGGCGTAATGCTCTTTAAAGTCTATTTTTCCTGTTTTTTCGTACAGCTTTTCAAGTGCATTGTTAAGGCCGTTGTTAATGTCGCTCTCTATGGTTGTGTAGCTGCTTGCAGTACCTAATATTTCTTCGGATTCCGTATCGACCGCAGTAACCTTTGTGTATGTACTGCCAAAGTCAATCAGAAGAATGGCGTTCATTTATTATCAGTCCACCTTTAAGTCTTCTTTAAGTGCCGCAATGGTTTCCTCCGGAGGTGTTCCGGGACCGAATACACGGTCAAAGCCCATCGCTTCAAAGCGTTTCTTAACCTCTTCAAAGGGCTGCTTGCCGACAACTATATTGCCGCCGACATAGAGCAATATGCCCTTGAGTCCTGCTTCATCACACTTATCTCTCAAGCCGCGGCAGTCAAGCTCGCCATGGCCGTAAAGCGATGAAACGATGATGGCATCTGCATTTGTTTCAAGAGCTGCTTCGATATACTCTTCCTGCGATACCATAACACCTAAGTTTGTTACATCAAAGCCTGCATCCGTAAACGCGTGATACAGAATTTTGATGCCTACTGCGTGAACGTCGGCTCCTATAACGCCGATTACAAGTTTCTTCTTTTCCATTTCTCCACCTGTATTTTTTTGCTTATTGCATTTTATGTGCAGTTTCCACTGCTAAATCACCAAAGTGATTTGTTTACTTTATAGATTCAAGATACGCTTTTCTGCCCGTTTCGTAAAGGTTTGTGCCCACTGTATCTATTACAGCCACAACGGGAAGATTTTCAACCGTGAGCTTTCTTACGGCTTCCGCACCCAAATCCTCATATGCTATTACCTCGGCTTCTTTTATACAGCTTGACAAAAGTGCACCTGCACCGCCTATTGCCGCAAAGTATACAGCACTGTTTTTCTTGATTGACCCGATTACCTCTACGCTGCGTTTACCCTTACCGATCATGCCTCTCAAGCCCAAATCCATAAGCGTGGGAGCATATGCGTCCATACGGTAGCTTGTTGTGGGGCCTGCCGAGCCTATTGCCGCACCCGGTTTCGGAGGTGTGGGACCAACGTAATATATTATAGCATTTCTTACATCAAAAGGAAGCTCTTTTCCCTGTGCCACAAGCTCACAAAGACGCTTGTGTGCCGCATCTCTTGCAGTGTATATCGTTCCGCTTATATAAACGGTATCGCCTGCTTTGATTTTTCGAGCATCTTCTTCTGTAAACGGTGTGTTGATGTATACAGCCATTTTTAAAGCACCTCCGTTTGATGACGGGCTACATGGCAGTTTATATTAACCGCACACGGGAGCCCTGCAATATGAGTGGGCATTGTTTCAACATTAACCGCCAAAGCCGTTGCTTTGCCGCCAAAGCCCTGTGGACCTATGCCGAGCGAGTTTATGCTCTCCAAAAGCTCTTTTTCAAGCTCTGCATAATAAGGCTTTTCGCTATGCTCACCCAAGGGGCGAAGAAGTGCTTTTTTGGCTAAGAATGCCGCTTTGTCGAAAGTACCGCCGATGCCGACGCCCACAACTATGGGCGGACACGGGTTCGGCCCTGCTTCTTCGACCGCATTTATTACAAAACGCTTTACGCCCTCAATACCGTCGGACGGTCTGAGCATTACTATGCGGCTCATGTTCTCACTGCCAAAGCCCTTGGGAGCAACGGTTATTGTGAGCTTATCGCCTTTAACTATGTCGTAATATATCATTGCAGGTGTGTTATCACCCGTGTTTACTCTGTCGATAGGATCGCCTACAACACTCTTTCTCAGGTATCCGTCTGCATAGCCCTGCCTTACGCCCTCGTTTACGGCTTCTTTCAAGTCGCCCACGATATGCACGTCCTGACCTATTTCAAGAAATACACAGGCTACGCCCGTATCCTGACATATGGGTGCATCCTTTTTATCTGCAATTTCATAATTGCTGATTATCTTATCAAGCACGTCTTTTGCCGTTTCCCAGGTTTCGTTTTCTCTTGCACATTTTATGCAGTCTTTAACATCATTCGGCAAATGACAGTTTGCTTCAATGCACAGCTTTCTTACCGTTGCCGTAATGTCACAGGCATTTATCTCTCTCATGATAATCCGTCCTCCTGAATTGTTCAGTATTTTCGGAATTTTTGTTAATATATCGGATAACCCAGTGCCAGCATTATTGCATACCAAATCATAAATGCGGCACAAATTATCGTCACAATTATATCAACAATTTTATTTTTTGTCAGCACTGTTAATGCAAATGGGAGCGGAAATGCTACCGTTAAATATCTCGGAGCACTCAAAAGCCACTGTACGCCTATTACTATGAAGAAGTAAACGATGAAATAGACCGTATACGACGGACGCAGTTTTTTGATTGCCGCAAGCATTATACCCAAAGACGCAAATATGCAGATAAGCTGGGGAATCGAAAGACCGAAAACAAGGTGCATATCCCCCTTTGCAATATAGCCCTGCATATAGCTTACAAGATATGAAGCGGTATTGAATATCCAGCCGAAGCTCTGGCTCCAATTATCTTTCTGTATCTCCATGAAATACATGGGATCGCCCCATACAAAATAGTTGACTGCCAAATAGCCTATCAAGCCCAGAGGCACTATGAGCATTGAAAGCCCTCTTCCCCAAAAACGGTTCCAAAATGCCTTCTTGTCGCCCTCACGCCACATTTTGCACTCATCTGCAATAAATTCGATGAATATGGGTACTAAAAGCAATACGCCCGGTGAGCGTGTGAACGATGCAAATGCACCCACGATGCACGCAAAGAGGTATTTTTTCCTGCGTAAGAAAAGCATGGAGAGGAGGCACAGCATAAGGAAAAGACTTTCCGACATATGCGTACCGAAGAAGCACGCCGCAGGAAGCAGGAAAAGGTATTTAACCGTCCTGAAAGCGTCCTTTTCACCCATATCGAACTTTGCAAGCTCATACATGAATATTCCCGAAAGACCTGCACACACGTTTGATACGATTATTGCCGAAGCAAAAGTATCACGCACAACAAACGAAACAAGCTTTATGAGAATGGGGTACATCGGGAAGAACACAATGTGCTTGTGCCTGTCAAGCGTTACATCGTTTGTATACCAATTATCCGCAATGCCTATATAGCTGTTTGAGTCGGTTGCATGCTGCCATGTTTTTCTCAGTGTTTCAAACAAACCGCCCGTATAGCCGTTTACATTCAGGCATACAAAGTATGCAATTACATATATCAAAAAACGGGTAATGACCACTGCGAGGAATATACTTATCCACGGGTGGTCTTTGACAAAGCTCTTTGTTCTTGATTTTTGTTTTTCTGCAACAAGGTCCTTATAGTCGGTGCCTTTGAATAATTTTGCAACTTCAAATACGGAAAAGGATGCACAAAGCCCAAAAAGCACAGTGCATAAGCTTGCCGAAAGAGTAGGTAAAATTTCACCTGACGGCTTCGCCGTTATAAGCCAGTAAGCATAACAGCCGAGCACGGTAAAAAGAACCGCAAGCGATATTATCACCGTTATTATTTCGGGCTTTTTATTGCTTTGTTCTTTAATTTCCTTTTCCATTATTGCCTTACCTGCCCTTCCCCGTATACGAGATATTTCATTGAGGTAAGCTCATTCAAGCCCAAAGGCCCTCTTGCGTGAAGCTTTTGAGTTGAAATGCCTATTTCCGCACCGAGCCCGAATTCACCGCCGTCTGTAAAACGGGTTGAAGCGTTAACATATACCGCCGCCGCATCGACATTGCTCATAAAATAGTCCGCCGCCGCTTTATCCTCGGTTACTATGCACTCGCTGTGCATTGTGCCGTAGCGGTAAATATGCTCTATCGCATCATCAATGCCGTCAACGATTTTTGCGGCGATTATATAGTCGTTATACTCCCTGCCCCAATCATCATCACAGGCATGATTTGCCTGTTTTACGATTTCAACGACCGCTTCGTCGCCCCTTATTTCGACATTTGCGTCAAGAAGCTGTTTTGCTATCTTGGGCAATGCCTTATCCGCTATATCCTTATGTATGAGCATACATTCACAGGCATTGCACACGGACGGACGCTGAACCTTTGCATTGAATATTATATCCGCCGCCATGTCAATGTCCGCACACTTGTCAACATATGTATGACAGGTACCTGCACCCGTTTCGATTACGGGCACGGTTGAGTTTTTGACCACGCTTTCAATAAGACCTTTGCCGCCTCTGGGGATAAGCACATCAACATATCCGTTTAGGCACATAAGCCCTTTTGCACTTTCACGTGTTGTATCTTCAACCAGGCAAATGCAGTCTTCGGGAAGCTCAACGCTCTTTAATGCCTTTCTCATTGATTTAACTATTGCCTTGTTGGAATTTATGGCTTCCTTGCCGCCACGGAGAATAACGGCATTTCCGCTCTTTATGCAAAGTGCCGCGGAATCCGCCGTAACATTGGGGCGTGCTTCAAATATGACCGCAACAGTGCCTATCGGCACCGAAACTTTCTTTATTACGAGATTGTTATCAAGCTTTTTCTCGGATAATACCCTATTGAGCGGATCCTCAAGCTTTATGACGTTTTTCACGCTGTCCGAAATGGCACAAACACGCTTTTCATCAAGCTTTAATCTGTCAAGCAATGCAATGCTCAAGCCGTTTTCTCTGCCGAATTTAAGATCAACCTCATTTGCGGCAACTATTTCATCGCAATCTTCTATAAGTGCATCTGCAATTGCCTTAAGTGCTTCGTTTCTTTTTTCTTCGCTTGTTACGCAAAGTATGCGTTTGGCTTTCTTTGCCGCTTCGCCGAGTTCTGTAAGTGTTCTCATTTTTTCTCCGCCTTAAAAAGAGTACCTTTCTTGCCGCCGTCGATCACCGCATAAATATTGCTCGGATCGTCGCCGTTCATAATGAATGTGTCTATCCCTGCTTTTGTGGCTGTTTTTGCGGCGTGAATCTTTGTAAGCATACCGCCCGTTCCGAGTCCCGATACACTGCCGCCTGCAAGCTTTTCTATATCTTCGGTTATTTCTTCAACAACCTCTATAAGCTTTGCATCTTCAAAAATGCTCGGATCCTTATCAAAAAGACCGTCGGTGTCGGTAAGTATAACAAGCACATCAGCCTTTATAAGTGCCGCAACTATTGCTGAAAGACTGTCATTATCGCCATATACGATTTCATCGACCGCAACACTGTCATTTTCGTTTATTATAGGTATTGCACCGTATTCAAACAGTTTATTGAATGTGTTTATAAGATTCGTGCGGCGTTCATCATCATCAACATCGCTCTTTGTTATCAAAAGCTGACCTACCGTGTGACCGAATTCATTAAACTCTCTGTCATACATGAACATAAGCTCACACTGACCGACTGCCGCCGCTGCCTGCCTGCCCTCGGTATCCCCGGGACGGCTTGCAAGCCCCATTTTGCCCACACCGATGCCTATTGCACCCGATGATACGAGTACAACCTCATGACCTGCGTTCATTAAATCCGACAAGACCACTACCAGCTGCTTCATGCGGCGGATATTGGTCTTTCCCGTTTTGTATGCAAGCGTGGAAGTGCCCACTTTCACAACTATGCGTTTCTTTATTTGTTCCATAACTTTCTGCCTTTGTATAACTTACGGATATTATACCATCAGGCATACGTATTTTCAATGCAAAAAACCCATACCTTGTGGATTAAATGAACAGTTAATCGAGCGGATAATATCCGCCCCTGCTCCAAAAAGCCCGACATACCTGCCTCCCTCTGACGAGGGAGGTG
>JAZNWT010000213.1:0-2319 GCA_045593465.1 Clostridia bacterium | reverse complement strand
GACGGATTCAGACCGGTGAGCTTTTTGCTTGAAACTTTAGATGAAGAAGCCGATAAATGATAAATAATATTGACATTTAAAATGCAAAAATGGTATATTAAACAAAACTAAAACAGTTCGGTTGAAGGTACCGGGAGAGATCGCACATATGAAGCGACGCCGAAGGTGAAAAGCAATAAACTCTCAGGCAAAAAGGACCGGTTTCCTGACGAAACTCCCAGAAGTTCGTTCTTGTATACTATTGTATAAAAAAACGACGCCGCAGGGGCAATTTCCAATGAGAAAGAATCTTTCAGGCTTTAAGGACGGGGGCATATTAAGTTGAAATAAACTTAGTATGCTTCTTTTTGTTTTAAATTAAGGAAAAATAAATTTAAAGGAGTTAAACAAAATGGAACTTCGCACACCACTTTATGAAACACATGAAAAGTACGGCGGAAAAATAGTGCCTTTTGCAGGCTATTTGCTTCCCGTACAGTATTCCGGCGTTATAGCTGAACATATGGCTGTACGCAAAGAAGCAGGCCTTTTTGACGTATCACACATGGGTGAGGTAATACTTTCGGGCAAAGATTCACTTGCAAATCTCAATATGCTTTTAACGAACGATTTTACGGACATGGCAGACGGTCAGGCAAGATATTCTCCTATGTGCAATGAAAACGGCGGTGTAGTTGATGACCTTATAGTTTATAAGGTAAAGGACGAATGCTATTTCATCGTTATCAACGCTTCAAACCGTCATAAGGACGTAGCATGGATGAAAGAACACATACAGGGTGAAGTTACTCTTGAAGATATTTCCGACTCTGTTGCACAATTGGCACTTCAGGGCCCAAAGGCTAAAGCAATCCTCTCCAAGCTCCTTAAGGAAGAAGAAATCCCCCAAAAGAATTACACATTCATTCCCCGGGTAATGATAAACGGCATGGAAGCTTTGGTATCATTTACGGGATATACAGGCGAAGACGGCTACGAAATTTATACAGCACCCGAAAATGCGGCAGCTCTTTGGGAACTTTTGATGGAAAACGGCAAGGAAGAGGGACTTATCCCTTGCGGTTTGGGTGCCCGAGACACATTGCGTCTTGAAGCTGCAATGCCGCTTTACGGTCATGAGATGAATGATGATGTAACTCCGATTGAAGCAGGTCTCGGTTTCTTCGTAAAAATGAACAAGGCAGACTTTATCGGCAAGGCAGGAATCGAAGCAAAAGAACAGAAGCTTAAGCGTGTCGGATTAAAGGTTACAGGCAGAGGAATCATCAGAGAGCATTGCGACCTTTATGTAGGTGATAAGAAAATCGGCATGGTTTCATCGGGTACGCATTGCCCAATGGTAGGCATGGCTGTAGGTATGGGCTTGATAGAAAAAGAATACGCTCAGATAGGCGACAAGCTTGAAGCGGACGTACGAGGCAGAAGAGTCGAAGTTGAAATAATAAAACTTCCGTTCTACAAAAAGGGCGAAGTTTTGGTAAAATAACAAAAATAATTTTAAAGGAGAAATAACAATGAATATCCCCGGCGAACTCAAATTTACTCGTTCACATGAATGGATCAAGGATCTTGGCAACGGCGAATTCGAAATCGGCATTTCCGATTTTGCACAGCATGAGCTTGGTGATCTCGTTTTCGTAAACCTTCCCCAGGAAGGCGATGCAATAACAGTAGAAGAACCTTTTGCAGATGTTGAATCCGTAAAGGCAGTTTCCGATATTTACAGCCCCGTAAGTGCGACTGTAAAGGAAATCAATGAAGAGATACTCGATGCTCCCGAAACAATCAACGGCAATGCATACGAAGCATGGTTCGTACGTGTAGAGAATGTTACGGAAACAGCAGAGCTTCTCAGTGCAGAAGAATATGAAGCGTTCTTGAGCGAGGAGGCATAAAGGCTCCATGGGAAGCTATATCCAATCAACAAAAGCCCAGCAGCAGGAAATGCTGCAAAAGATAGGCTGCAAAAGCGTTGAGGAATTGTTCGGCAATGTTCCCGAAAATGTAGCTTTGACACGTCCGCTCAACATTCCCGAAGGAAAGAGCGAGATAGAAGTCATGCAGTTTATGAAGGAGCTTGCAGGCGAAAATACTGTTTTCAAAACAGTATTGAGAGGTGCAGGTGCATACCGCCATTATATTCCTTCAATCGTAAAGAGTGTTGTTACAAAAGAAGAGTTTGTAACGGCATATACCCCGTATCAGGCGGAAATGAGCCAGGGTATACTCCAGTCGATATTTGAATATCAGACCATGATATGTTCACTCACGGGGATGGACGTTGCAAACGCTTCCGTTTATGACGGTGCTTCTGCGGCG
>JAZNWT010000212.1:0-5650 GCA_045593465.1 Clostridia bacterium | reverse complement strand
TGCTCAACCGAAAGAACCGTTGCAACAACCTGAATGTCATTGTAAAAGCCCTTGGGGAAGAGCGGACGAAGCGGTCTGTCAATTAAGCGTGATGTAAGTATTGCACGCTCCGTGGGGCGACCTTCACGTTTGATGAAACCGCCGGGAATCTTACCGACCGAATACATCTTTTCTTCAAATTCTACCGACAACGGCAAGAAATCAACGCCGTCACGGGCACTCTTTGCTACGGTTGCACAGACCAAAACCGCTGTATCACCGCAACGGAGCAATACACTGCCGCCTGCCTGTTCGGCATACTTGCCCGTTTCAACGGTAAGCGTCCTTCCTGCTACCTGTGTTTGAAATGTTCTCTGCATCTCTTTCTCCTTTTTTCTCATCTATAATTCATAACTTATTTATTATATACTACATTCCTATTATTTGCACGATAATATTTTTATAATTCACATACGCATAACAAATGAAAACAAAAACAAGACTGCGAGGAAGCGAAATAACCAAATGCTGCATTGAGTTTTTCTTCTCTCCTTCCGTCACGGCTTCGCCGTGCCACCTTCCTCATCAGAGGAAGGCTGTAGACAGCAGTAACTTCCGCTATACCTCAAGGCATCATTAAAATAAAAAGCTGCGTAAAGCAGCTTTTACATTTATATGCCCAACGGCATATATCACCCGTTCCTTTTGGAGCGGATATTATTGCAATTATATTGCTATTCATTTTTAAAAGACAGAACAAGCTCAAGCAATGCCTGCTTTTGTTTTGGGGTAAGCGTCTTCCACGCATCAAACAACATTTTCAAATCGTCCGTCATTTCCACCATATCACCCTCACAAAAGAACTGCGACAGCGTGATATTGAAACCGTTGCATATACTTTCCAAAGTATTTATCGACGGTTGCGTGTTTCTGCGAAATATGTTTGCAATGGTTGACTCGGACAAGCCGCACTCTTTTGCAAGGCGATATTCCGACCAACCGCGTTCACTGAGCATTTTTTTCAACTTTTCGTGTACACTCATGCCTACATACTCCTTTATGTATTTAGTTTACAGTCATATTGAGTATGTATATACATAAATATTGTATTGTTTTTACCGTTATGTTAAACTGTATATGTGTTTGACGATGGAGGTAACAATGAATTGCTGTTTTATAGGTCATAAGTACATACCGTCAGAAACAGTTCACAGATTAGAAGCTGTCATTATTGATTTGATTGAGAATCACGCTTGTTATACATTTTATGTAGGCAATAACGGTACTTTTGATGTTATGGTTACAAAAACATTACAAAAGCTGCAAACAATTTATTCTGACATTAAGTATTATATTGTGTTGGCCTATATGCCAACTGGTCATAGTGCCATAAATTCATACATAAACGAGCATGAAACCATTTATCCTTGTGGTTTGGAAACAGTGCCCCTGCGTTTTGCTATTCCATGGAGAAATAAATGGATGGTTCAAAATTCAGATATTTTAGTTGCATATATCGAACATTCGCAAGGAAATTCTTATAAATTAGCTAAATATGCAAAGAACAAAAAGAAACAAATCATCAATTTAGGCAGAATATCAATATAATGAATCCCCATAAAAATAAAAGCTGCGTAAAGCAGCTTTTACATTCATGTACCCAACGGCATATATCACCCTCTCCTTTTGGGGAAGCGGGCGGATATCATCCGCCCATACTTATCTTTACGATAGCTTCTGTCACATTTTTTAATACCAATTCACCGTTTTTGTTATAAACATCAATTGAAACCTCAACAATACCGTTTCTTTCGTTTCGCTTTACAAGGTTGGTAACAGTCGCCTTGCCGCTTAAGACATCATCTGCATATACCGGCTTCAGCCATTCGATTTTACTTGATTTTCCGGCAAGCAATTCTTCGCCGAAAAAGTCAACCTCCAGATACTTTGCCCAAACCGATACAAAAGACATTATGCCGGGTGCAATAAGCTTTCCAAACGGTGTACTCTTTGCATATTCCTCATCTGTATGTAACGGAATATTATCGTAATCGATGGCAAAAGCAATCATTTTTTCTTTTTCTATAACTGCAGGAGCAGTATTTACCGTCATACCGATTTTAAGTTCATCAAAATACATTCAATACCTCTCATATCCAAAACAGCGGACTGTGTCGAAGCCCACATTATTTATAGCTTAAAAAACCGGCTCTGCACTTTTTCGTGCAAAGCCGTTTGTTTTTTGTTCTTATTACTTTCTGAGATTAAGTGCAGCAACGACTGCTCTGTATCTTTCGATATCCTTTTCCTTGAGGTAGTTAAGCAAGCCACGACGCTTACCAACCATCTTCAAAAGACCGCGACGTGAGTGATGGTCCTTCTTGTTTGCCTTAAGATGCTCGTTGAGGTGGTTGATTCTCTCTGTTAAAAGAGCAATCTGAACTTCGGGTGAACCCGTGTCGCCCTCATGGAGCTTGAAGCGTTCGATAATTTCCTGTTTTGTCTGCATTTTTTAATTCCTCCGTTTATTTATTATCCCCGAAAGCCAAGCAAAGCGTTGGAGATTCGCAAAGCATAGCAATCGGTTGCATTTGGGAGTATAACACAAATGTGCATACTTTGTAAAGTAGTTTAAGCGGTATTTTTACTCCATTACCGCCCCTACATCAAGCTTATCGAAAAACTCAAAGGATACTGAGTCAACAAGTCTTGTCATGCTGTATATCAGCATAACCGTATCCGGCTTATATTCATTAACCACATCAACAAAGCTTGAATCACGGTAATATCTTAAATCCGCATATTCTATTTCCGAAAATGCAAGCGACATGAAGCTCATGAGTGGATAACCCATTGAATCCGTGAGTACCAACAGTTTCTTGTCGCACGGTGCATTTTTATTTGTTATTTTTGCAAGTGCATAATTTCCGCCAAGATATGCAGCATAAGGATTCGACACAAAATATTCACCGCGTTCAAGATGGCTTTCATATACAAGGCTTTCTCTGAAATCACCTTCTTGAACTTTATTTTTGGAAATTATATCAAACACAAATTCGGAATCTATCTCTTCCTTGGGTGTTATCAGCTCAAAATCATCAATTCCTGCATAATATCTGCCCGTTTTCTTACCATGCGAGCCTAAGAATAAATCCTCATATTTTTCGGTTTTGAAATTGTTGATATCGGTATACTTTTCATCAATATTTGTTCCGTAATTTTCGTTAAAATATTCAACTGTTTTCCGATAGGCAAAAAACGCTGTGCTGACTGTCCAATGATGGTCGGTCGTATAGAATACTTCTTCCTGCTCAAAACCGTTTTCCTCAAACTCGACTTTCATGTCAAGCAGATCTATACCTTTATCCGTTATTGAAGCTGAAAGTGAATCGTAAAGCATATCACCGCTATCGCTTATCCCTTTGGGCAAAAGTTCAGTGTTCTCGCCACCCTTTGAGGGAATCTGCATATAAAGAAGCTCAATATCTTTTTCTTTTAAGTATTTGTTTAATTCATTGAGCTTTGTTGCACATTCATCGCTGTATACGACATCTCCTGCCGGCATGTTGCAAAGCTGACCGTTTTCAAGCTTTAAAACGCCGTTAAGCTCTTTCATGCCCATTATATTTGCACTCAGGCCGCAGAGATTTATATAATCGGCTTTGCGGTATACACCGTCATTGTATGTGGAATCTATATCATCCTTAACTTCAACTATATTTTTGCCTTCTGTGTTTCTCAACGCAGCCAACACCCTATGTCTGCCGCCGACAGCACTTACAAAAATTATAGCTATAAATGCCGCACCCAAAATAAGCGAGCAAAGCTTTTTTAATGTGAAATTCTTAAAATATTCCTTCATGCCCTGCCCTCCTTTAGAAATTGAAGTAGATGAACGGATGATGTGAACCCGTAACAAGCCATGCAACAGAAAGCACAAACAACGCAAGGTAGGTTATGGGAGTAAGTATATCTGCAATACCGTCAAGTATGCGATTTTTTGAAGCAAGCTCTCTAAGCTTTTTGAACGTGGGCATACTCAAAATAACCGCAAATGCAAGAAGCACGGCATTATTATTGAATACATAACCCGTATAATCACTGTAGAACGCATTTCCTGCAAGAGAGAACATCGAAGCTAAATAATTGACTGCCTCGGTTCCGCCCTCTGCACGGAATACTACCCAACCAAGCAGAACGCACAGCAAGGTGAAAACTCTGTACAAAGCCTTTGTCAAGCCACTTTTAAGCTTTTTGGGGATACCCGTAAGCTTTTCGAAAGTGAGGAGCACAAAATACATCAGGCCCCATATAACGAAATTCCAGCTTGCACCGTGCCACAAGCCTGTAAGTGCCCAGACAGCAAGGAGATTAAATACAAGCCTTGCCTTTGTTTTAACTCTTGAGCCACCGAGCGGAATATAGAGATAATCACGGAACCATGTGCCCAAGGATATATGCCACCTTCTCCAAAACTCGGACACCGACTTTGAAATATACGGATAATCAAAGTTTTCCAGGAAGTGGAATCCGAACATTTTTCCAAGACCTATTGCCATATCGCTATAGCCTGAAAAATCAAAGAATATCTGGAACGAATAGCATATTGCACCCAACCACGCAAACGATACAGGCAAAGCACCCGTGCCCTGTGCATTTATTTTGTATGCCGCATCAGCCGCCAAGGAAAGTATATCTGCAAGCAATACTTTTTTTGCCAAGCCTGCAATAAAGCGTTTTACACCGTCGCAGAAATCCTCGACAGTTTCCTGCCTGTGATTTATTTCCCTTGCTACCGTTTCATAGCGAACTATCGGACCTGCCACAAGCTGGGGAAAAAGTGCCACATAAAGACCTACGTTTAAGGGATTTTTCTGCACTTCACCGTTGCCCCTGTATACATCTATAACATAGGACATTGCCTGAAATGTAAAGAACGAAATACCGATGGGCAATGCTATTTCCACCACAGGCAGAACATTGCCGAATATCGCGTTAAGATTGTCTATTGCAAAACCGAGATATTTATAAACGAACAACAGCGAAAGATTCAAAACAACCATCACGGTAAGTATTATTCTTGCCGCAGTCTTTTTTGCTTTGTATTTATCTATGAGCAAGCCGAAAAGATAGTTCATCAGAATTGATGCTATCAATATAATAACAAAATTGGGTTCGCCCCACGCATAAAAAACAAGGCTTGTTATCAAAAGCCAAATATTGCAGAGCTTTTTACATGTAATTTTCAGAATATAATAGCCGACAAGAACTATCGGTAAAAAAAGAAACAGAAACAAGCTGCTCGAAAACAACATAGGCATTACTCCGCCTTTTTCTTGGGATTATATCATTAAAAAATATCTTCTGCAACTTTTCGGGAAAAGTATGCCACATCAAGCCCTATCTGATTTTTCAGTTCTTCTATTGAGGCAAATTTTTTGTCATCCCGTATACGTTCTTTAAAACATACGGTAAGCTCTTCACCGTATATATCATCATCGAAGCCTATTATATGCGTTTCTATTGTGAGCTTATCGCCGTTTACAGTGGGATTCGTGCCTATATTCGTTACGGCATTGTATTTTTGCCCGTGTACCTGTGCACTTGTTGCATACACTCCGACCTTTGGAAGCACCTTTGCTGTATGTATCTCTATATTTGCTGTCGGAAA
>JAZNWT010000211.1:0-2405 GCA_045593465.1 Clostridia bacterium | reverse complement strand
TAGACTATTACAACAACGAGAGAATCTGTATCAAACTAAAAGGAATGAGCCCAGTACAATACCGAACTCATTCGCAATTAACTTAATATTATTTTGTCTAAACTTTCGGGGTCACTTCAAATAAAGCGGAAGGACTTTTATTATATGCATATAATATTGAATTTAAAAGCGTGTGATAATATGATATAATACTATGTTAACGAATGACTTGTGTATAACAATACGATAATACTGTTAAAAAGGAGGTTTTACTTTGGACTGTTTTGAATTAAAAGCACCCTATGGCCCCACGGGCGATCAGCCTCAGGCGATAGATGCGTTGGTCGAAGGTGTGAAAAAAGGCATGCCGTCACAGGTTTTGCTTGGTGTTACGGGCAGCGGTAAGACCTTCACAATGGCAAATGTAATTGCAAAAGTTAACAAACCAACGCTTGTTTTGGCTCATAATAAAACGCTTGCGGCACAGCTTTGCAGTGAGTTCCGTGAGTTCTTCCCTAACAATGCAGTTGAATATTTTGTATCCTATTACGATTATTATCAGCCTGAAGCGTATATTGCATCATCGGATACTTACATAGAAAAAGTTGCAACGATAAATGATGAAATAGACAGAATGCGTCACAGTGCGACGTGTTCTTTAAACGAACGCAAGGATGTTATAATAGTGGCTTCGGTTTCGTGCATATATGCACTCGGCGATCCTGAAGAATACTTAAAACTGTCGGTATCTCTTCGCACGGGAATGAATATGGACAGGGACGTTCTTATGCGTAAGCTTGTGGATATACAGTATCAGAGAAACGATTACGATTTTGCAAGAGGTACATTCCGTGTTCACGGTGATGTGCTTGAGGTATTTCCGTCAAACATGAAGGAACGGGCGATACGTATTGAGTTTTTCGGTGATGAGATAGAGCGTATATCGGAAATAAATATTGTGAACGGAACAGTTCTTTTAAATCTTTCCCATGCGGTGATTTTTCCTGCATCGCACTATGCCGCGGGCAGGGATAAGCTTGAAAAAGCAATAACAATGATAGAACGTGATATGGTTGAGCGTGTTGAGCAGTTCAAAAAGGAGGAAAAGCCGTTGGAGGCTGAACGCCTTTTGCAGAGGACGCAGTACGATATAGAAATGATGCGTGAGATAGGGTACTGTCAGGGTATTGAAAACTATTCCAGATATTTTGACGGCAGAAAAAAGGGAGAACCGCCTTTCACGCTTATCGACTATTTCCCAAAGGATTTTCTGCTTATGATAGATGAATCCCATGTTACGATTCCGCAGGTGAGAGCAATGTATCACGGAGATTTATCAAGAAAACAAAACCTTGTTGATTTTGGGTTCAGGCTTCCTGCGGCTTTTGATAACAGACCGCTGAAATTTGATGAATTTAATGAAAGACTGAATCAGGTGATATACACAAGTGCTACTCCGGCAGAATATGAGCTTTCGCTGTCAGGCGGAGAGGTTGCACAGCAGATAATTCGCCCTACCGGTCTTGTTGATCCGAGTATTGAGGTGCGTCCCATAGACGGTCAGGTGGATGACCTTTTGGGCGAGGTAAGACTTATGGCACAAAAGGGATACAGAACGCTTGTTACAACGCTTACAAAGCGTATGGCGGAAATGCTGACCGAGCATTTTGACTCAATGGGTGTGCGTGTAAGATATATGCACTCGGAAATAGAAACCATTGAACGAATGGAGATAATACGTGCCCTGAGAATGGGTGAATTCGATGTGCTTATAGGAATCAACCTTTTAAGAGAGGGCTTGGATATTCCCGAAGTTGGCTTGGTTGCGATTTTGGATGCGGATAAGGAGGGTTTTTTAAGAAGCTCTACTTCGCTTATCCAGACAATAGGACGGGCTGCACGAAACGCTGACGGCAGGGTTATAATGTATGCTGACAATGTTACCGATTCAATGCGTTATGCAATAGATGAAACAAATAGGAGACGTAACATACAGCAAGCATATAATGCGGAGCATGGAATAACTCCCGAAAGCATAATTAAGCCTGTGAATGTGCTTGAGGTTATTTCTCTTAAGCCCAAGGACGAAAATGCTAAGCTTTCCGATGCAGACAGAGCAAAGAAAGAAAAGATACTTACGGAGCAGATGCGTCAGGCGGCTATGGAGCTTGACTTTGAAACGGCGGCAAAGCTGCGTGATGAGCTTTTTGCACTTCAAGGCAAAAACCAAAATGTAAGCAAGGTACAGCCCGGAACCGTAGGAAGTAAGAAACGGGCAAGAGGACGAACAAGGAAATGAGCAAAGATAAAATCAGTTTAGATGAAAATATAGTTATAAAAGGTGCAAGAGCAAACAACCTTAAAAATGTCAGCATAACCATACCCCGAAACAAGCTGGTGGTTTTTACGGGGCTTTCGGGCAGCGG
>JAZNWT010000210.1:0-8985 GCA_045593465.1 Clostridia bacterium | reverse complement strand
TAAGCTGAGGAATTGTACCCATGGATTGGAAAGTTAAAACTCTTTTCTGCTTGCCTCCCTCTGATGAGGGAGGTGGCAAAAATCTTTGATTTTTGACGGAGGGAGAGAGCATGAAAGAAACATGCAAGTTGTGATTTTTATGTCATCGAAACGGATAAAAAACCGACCTGAGAATAATTCTCGGGTCGGTTTAACTGTTTTATGGATTTTTACTTAATTCCTGCTTTTCGTTCTGCACTCAATACTGTCTGTTCGATGAGCTTTGCGATGGTAACAGGACCTACGCCGCCGGGAACCGGTGTGTAAGCGGAGGATTTCGGTGCGGCATTTTCAAGGTCTATATCACCTACGTTGCCCTCGTTATAGCCTGCATCTACCAATACAGCACCTTCCTTTACCCAATCGGCCTGAATAAATTTAGGTCTGCCGACTGCCGCAACAACGATGTCTGCACGGCGTACTTTTTCGGGCAGATCACGTGTTTTTGTGTGGCAAATCGTAACGGTTGCGTTTTCGTTGAGAAGCATCATAGCAACGGGCTTGCCCAGTATGGGGCTTCTGCCGACAACAACTACATCCTTGCCCGATATTTCAATATTATAACGCTTGAGTATTGAAAGTATGGAGAAAGGTGTTGCACTGAAGAATGAGGGGAGCTTCATTGTCATTGCACCGAAAGTTGTTATATTAACGCCGTCAACATCCTTGTCGGGTGCTATTCTGTTGAAGCAAGCCTGCTCGTCTATCTGCGAGGGAACGGGGTGCTGCAAAAGTATGCCGCAAACGTTTTCATCTGCATTGAGTGCATCGATCTGTGCCAAAAGCTCTTCCGTAGTGGTTTCTTCGGGCATTTCTATTTTTAAGGGTGTGATGCCTACGCGTCTGCAGGCGTTGCCTTTCATGCGTACATATGTTACGGAAGCAGGATCGCCTCCCACGAGTATTGTTGCAAGCGTGGGAGCTGTTCCGGTTTTCTCGACCAAAGCGGCGACACGAACACTCAAATCTGCCTCGATTTCTTTTGCAAGAGCCTTACCGTCAAGTATAAAAGGTGTTGACATAAAAATGTTCCTCCTTAAAATTTGTATGGACATCAAAATTAGTATATATTGTTTTTACTGCTGTTTCAAGCAAAATAAAAAGGAGCTGTTCAACTGTATTGTATAATTAAAGAAGCACTTGCAAATATGTATATACTGTGGTATAATTGCCAGGTCGGACAGCAGAGATTGCTGTATTTGAAGTTTAAAGAGTGGGCAGAACCCGCTCTTTTGTTTTGAGGGAGAAGAAATTGAAAGCAACCGAAGCAGTAGAGGCACTTGTTAAAAAACCTATTGAGGACATGGGCTATGAGCTTTATGATGTGGAATTCATAAAGGAGTACGGCAATTGGGTGCTCACGGTATACATAGACCGTGAGGGCGGAGTTGACCTTGATGATTGTGAAAAGGTAAGCCGTCTGATAGACCCGTTGCTTGATGAGGCAGATCCTATTGAGCAGGCATACTATTTGAGCGTATCCTCCGTGGGCGTTGACCGTCCCATAAAAAAAGATAAGGATTTTAAACGGAACATCGGAAACGTGATAACGGTAAAGCTTTATGCACCAATGAACGGCAAAAAGGAATTTAAAGGTGTTTTGAATAGCTTTGATGCACAAGGGTTCACAATAAATGCGGAGAAAGCCGGTGAAATAACTATTCTTCGCAAGGATGCGGCAAGCATAAAGCCGTATATAGAGTTTTAAAAAATATCAAGAATATCAAGGAGAGAAAAAGTAATGAACGCCGAATTTATCGAGGCATTGCGTGCTATTGAACAGGAAAGAGGAATTTCGGAAGGAATTTTGATCGACGCTTTTGAATCCGCACTTGTAGCGGCATATAAGCGTAATTTCGGTGCAGTCGGAAACGTCCGTGCAGTGGTTGACAGAGAAACGGGCGAAGTACAGGTGTTTGAGTCAAAGTGCGTTGTTGAGGAAGTCGAAGAAGAACACAGCGAGATATCTCTTGAAGATGCAAAGAAGATAAACAGGCTTTACGAGATAGGCGATGTGCTTGAAGAGGAGATAGATCCCAGAACATTCGGACGTATTGCGGCACAGACTGCAAAGCAGGTAGTAATACAGAGAATCAGAGAGGCTGAACGCGGTGTTATATTTGAAGAATATGCAGAAAAGGAAAACGAAGTTCTCACAGCTATTGTACAGCGTGTTGAAAAGAACGGTGTATATGTTGAGCTCGGCAAGACGGACGGACTTATTGCTCCTGCCGAAATGATAGAGGGCGAAACATACGAAAACGGTCAGCGTCTTAAGGTTTACGTGCTTGAAGTACGCAAAACAAACAAAGGACCTCAGGTGCTTGTATCACGCACACACCCTTGGCTTGTAAAGCGTTTGTTCGAGCTTGAAGTTCCCGAAATTCAAAGCGGCATGGTTCAGATTCGCTCCATTGCCCGTGAAGCAGGCTTCAGAACAAAGGTTGCTGTATATTCAGCCGATCCCCAGATAGACGCAGTCGGTGCTTGTGTAGGTCAAAAGGGTATAAGAGTCGAACGCATAGTAAACGAGCTTCATGAAGAAAAGATAGACATTATCGAGTGGGATAACGATCCTGCAATATGCATTGCAAAGTCATTAAGTCCCGCACGTGTATTGATGGTTTACATAAACGAAGAAGAAAAAGCGGCAAAGGTCATAGTTCCCGACAATCAGCTTTCACTTGCAATAGGCAAGGAAGGTCAGAATGTACGCCTTGCGGCAAAGCTTACGGGCTGGAAGATAGACATAAAGAGCCAGTCACAGGCAGAAGACGATGCTGCTTCGTTTGAAGGACAGGAAACTGTAATATTTGACGAGCCCGAGCCTGAAGATGTGGATGTTCAGGAAACAACCGAGGAGTAATTAAAAAAGATGTCGCCGAAGAAGATACCTATGAGAATGTGTGTAGGGTGCAGAGAGATGCATCCTAAGAAGGAATTACTGCGTATTGTTCGCACCGCAGACGGAAAGACGGTGGCTGACACTACTTTAAAGGTATCGGGCAGGGGTGCATATATCTGCCCCAATAAAGAATGCTTCGACAGGGCAAGAAAGATACGCGGTATCGAACGTGCCTTGGAGGTTGAGATAAGTGATGAGGTTTTCGAAATCCTCAGGAAAGGTATTGGCGAAAGTGACGCTTAAGGGAGCTGTCGGATTTTCAATGCGTGCCGGTAAGTGCATATCCGGCGATTTTGCCTGCGAGAAGGCAGTAAAGGCAAATAAAGCACGGGTAGTCATATTGGACGCTGCGGCAAGTGAGGCTACAAAAGAGCGGTATATGGGCTTTTGCTCCCGTCGGGGCATAGAATACGTAATAATGGAAGAATTGGGCGAAACGATAGGCAAAGAGGGAAGAATGGTAGCTGTCGTGTCCGATATAAAGTTTGCGAATATGATTTGCAATTCTTATAAGCAAGGAAATAATCACGGGGGTGTTTGTTAGTATGGCAAAACCGAAAAAATTCATGGATAGTGCAAAGGAACTCGAAGTTGCGGCAAAGGAGCTTTTTGAACGTATCAAGGCTGCACAAAGCAGCATGGAAGCTACTTTGAAAACTGCCCGCACCTTGGAAGGCGTGCTTGCAGAAAAAGAAAAGCAGGAGCGTTTTAAAAAGGAAGAGGAAGAAAAACGCAGACGTCTTCAGGAAGTTCTTGCCAGCACGGGTGACCTTGCCGTGCATATAGGTGAGGACGATTTTGCCGATGCGGACGCAAAGCAAGAAAAGGCGGAGGAAAGCACACAGAAGGCAGAGCCTGCTCGGGAAGTATCGGAAAAGGCAGAAAAGGCAGAAACAACAGAAAAAACAGAAAAGGCAGAGAGCAAGGAAAAGCCTGCCGCTTCTTTGGAGAGCCGGGAAAAAGCCGCTTCAAAGCCCACACAGACAAAACCCAACGATGGATACAAAGCTCATCAGATAGACAAGAATGCATATAATCCGCAAAACAGAGCAGGCTATCAGCAGAAGCAGGGTGAAAGGGATTACCGCACACAGCAGGGCGGAAAAGAACAGCGAGGCACAAAGGAAGTGCGTACGCAACCGTTTAAAGATAATCGCAATGCAAGAATGCAGGCGGCTTCTGCACCTGCAATGCCCGTGACTAAGGAACGTGCAAGCAATTACGATCCCAACAAGAACAATTACAACCGCAACAATAGGGACGAGGATAAGCGTCAGAAGAACAAAAAGGCTATCATGAAAGAAACAGCACCTAAGGCACATTGGGACGAAGATTCACCGATGGGCACAAGAAGAAAGCCCAAACGTAACCAGCCCAATAACGCACATCGTCCCGAACCCGTTGTTATTGAAAAAGCGGTTATAACCACGGAAATGATAACGGTCAAGGATTTGTCCGAAAAGATAGGCAAGCCTGCGGCTGAAATAATAAAGAAGCTCTTTGTTCTGGGCATAATGGCAACAATCAATCAGGAAATAGACTTTGATGCATGCTCGCTTATAGCATCGGATTACGGCATTGAACTTGAACAGAACATTGCAAAGACGGCGGAAGATGTGTTGCAGGAATCCAACGACGATGCGGACGACCTTGAAGAAAACAAGGTAGAACGTTCACCCATAGTTACAATCATGGGACACGTTGACCACGGAAAGACATCACTGCTTGATGCTATAAGACACAGTGCCGTAACCGAAGGCGAAGCAGGCGGTATTACACAGCACATAGGTGCATACACGGTATCGAGAAACGGCAGAAATATCACGTTTATTGATACTCCCGGTCACGAAGCGTTTACGTCGATGCGTGCCCGCGGTGCACAGGTAACGGATATAGTTATATTGGTAGTTGCCGCAGATGACGGCATAATGCCCCAAACGATTGAAGCAATAAACCATGCAAAAGCGGCGGAAGTACCGATAATAGTTGCAATAAACAAGATGGACAGAGCGGAAGCAAACCCCGACAGAGTAAAGCAGCAGCTCACAGAGCATGGCTTGGTATCCGAAGAATGGGGTGGCGATACAATCTGCGTACCCGTTTCCGCAAAGATGAAACAGGGTATTGATGACTTGCTTGAAATGGTGCTTTTGCAGGCGGACGTATTGGAGCTTAAGGCTAACCCGAACAGAATAGCACGCGGCACAATAATAGAAGCAGAGCTTGATAAGGGCAGAGGCCCCATTGCAACCGTGCTTGTTCAAAACGGTACTTTGCGTATAGGTGATCCCATAGTTGCAGGTACTGCATACGGTAAAGTAAGAGCAATGATGGACGATAAGGGCAGGCGTGTTAAGGAAGCAGGTCCGTCAACTCCCGTTGAAGTTTTAGGCTTCTCGGAAGTACCGAGTGCAGGCGATATAATGAACGTAGCAGAGGTTGATAAGCTTTCACGTCAGGTTGCGGAGGAACGCCGCAACAAGCAGAAGGCGGAGCAACTCAAGAATATGTCAAAGGTATCGCTTGATGATTTGTTCAATCAGATAGCGGAAGGTCAGGTTAAGGACCTTAACATCATAATCAAGGCAGACGTTCAGGGTAGTGTTGAGGCACTTAAACAGGCACTTGAAAAGCTTTCAAACGATGAAGTGCGTGTTCGTTGTATACACGGCGGCGTAGGTGCAATAACCGGAAGCGACATAATGTTTGCATCGGCATCGAATGCTATAATAATCGGCTTCAACGTTCGTCCCGATTCCACGGCAAGAGCATCTGCCGAAAAGGAAAATGTCGATGTAAGACTCTACCGTGTAATATACAGTGCGATAGAGGATATTGAAAACGCAATGAAGGGTATGTTCGCTCCTGTATATCAGGAGGTCGAGCTTGGCAGAATATCAGTGCGTGAAACATTTAAGGTCAGCGGCATAGGCACAATCGCAGGTGCATATGTTCAGGACGGTAAGGTGCAGAGAAATGCTCAGGTACGTGTTGTCCGAGGCGGTATAGTCATACATGAAGGCAAGATAGCTTCACTCAAGCGTTTCAAGGACGATGCAAAGGAAGTCAACGCAGGTTATGAGTGCGGTATCAGCCTTGAAAACTTCAACGACATACAGCCCGAGGATATTATCGAAGCATTTGTAATGGAAGAAATAAAGAGGTAAGGGATATAAATGTCTGTTCGATATGAAAGAATGGGAGAGGAAGTTAAAAAAACTCTCAGCGAAATAATACGTGAAATGAAGGATCCTCGCATAAGCGATATGACGACGGTAGCAAATGTTGAGCTTACTAACGACTTGAAGTATGCAAAGGTTCGCATAAGCGTGTACGATAAGGATAACGAAGTAAGAAAAGGGACTGTAAGTGCATTGAACGGTGCTTCGGGATTTATCGCCCGTGAGGTTGGCAGACGCATGGATATACGTGCATTGCCCAAATTCACATTCGTGCTTGACGAATCAATAGAGTACAGCGTTTACATTTCAAAGATAATAGACGATATACACAAAAACGATAACAAAAATAACGAATAATCAAAAGACAAGATAAAAGAAAGAATACAAACATGGAAGCATTGCCCCGTATCAATGAAATAAAGGACTTTATAAGTACACACAACAGCTTTACGCTTATATGCCATATTTCACCCGACGGAGATACATTGGGCAGTGCTTTTGCACTTTCCCGTATTTTAAGGGGGCTTAACAAAACTACGGAGGTCGTCTGTCATGACCAGGCTCCGAAAATATTCCTGCCCTTTTTACCAAATATATACGAGCTGAAAAACCCCATCGATGCAGAGGGCTTTGATGCCGTCATAACTGTTGACTGTGCAGATAAAAGACGCACAGGCGATGCGGTAAAGCTTGTGGAAAATGCAAAATATACGCTTAATATAGACCATCACGGCACAAACGATATGTATGCTCAATTAAACTTGGTGGATAAGGATGCGGCGGCAGTCGGTGAACTCATATTCAAACTTGCGGAAGAATTAAATGTTGAGCTTGATGTTGACACGGCAACCTGCATTTATACCGCAATAATGACGGATACGGGCAATTTCTCGTATTCAAATACGAGTGAGTATACGTTTTATGCGGCGGCAAAGCTTAGAGGAATAGGTGTTGACACATATAATGTGAATAAAATGGTTTACAGAACCGTACCGTTTACAAAGCTTAAGCTTACCGCACTTGCAATAAGCAAAATACAGCTTAGGGCAAACGGGAAGTTTGCGTATGCCGTGCTTACAAATGAAGAAATAAAGAATATAGATGCTCAAAACGAGAGTATTGAGGGAATAATAGACAATATTCGGGATATAGATACTGTGGAGCTTGCTGCATTCATACATCAAAAAGCGGATGGAGCGTTCAAAGTAAGCTTGCGTTCAAAAACAAGGGTTGACGTGAGCAAAATAGCGGCACATTTTAGCGGCGGCGGTCATGAGCGAGCGGCAGGGTATACCTCGGCTTTTAACACGGCACAAGAAGCGGAAAATGAGCTTTTGAGTATTGCAGATAAGGAATTTGAAATTTGATGGCGGATTTTGAGGGCGTTGTAAATGTGCTTAAACCGCCGGGAATGACATCGAGTGATGCCGTCTGCGATTTAAGACATATATTCAACATGAAGCGTGTAGGACATATGGGAACACTGGACCCGGGAGCATCGGGCGTACTTCCCATAGCACTTGGCAGAGCCACACGTCTTTTTGACTATCTTGTCGAAAAGCAGAAACATTATATTGCCGAAATAGCATTCGGCAAAGAAACGGATACACAGGATTCGTACGGACGAGTAATAAATACAAGCGATAAAAAGGTCACACTTTCAGAGCTTGAGGGCGTATTGCCGCAATTTACGGGTGAAATAATTCAAAAAGCTCCCATATATTCGGCACTTAACCAAAACGGCGTAAAGCTTTATAAGCTTGCACGGCAAGGTAAGGAAATAGAAGAAAAGTACAGAAACGCAACAATATACAGCTTAAGCGTTTTAAAGCAGATGAGTGAGGAAAGATTTTTAATTGATATTGTATGCTCAAAGGGTACATATATCCGTACGCTTTGCCACGATATAGGCAAAAAGCTCTCAAGTGCGGCATATATGGCGTTTTTACTCCGTTCTTCAACGGGAGTCTTTAATGTTGAAAACTCGTTTTCAATAGCCCAACTGCGAGAAATGAAAGAAAACGGCACGCTTGAAAACGCAGTAATGAGCGTGGAAGATGTGCTTTCGAATTTTGAAACAATAAATATAAAGCTTTCAAGCAGTAAGAAATTTCACCTTTTAAACGGAATACCCGCAAGCGTTGAGGGCTTTGTTGAACACGAAAACAAGCCTTTAAGGCTCTACTGCAACGGTGAGTTTTTAGGTATAGGAATAATAGAAAACGGCGAAGTGCATCTTGCACTTAATTTTACGGAGACAAAATGAAAAGTAATCAAACGGTAGTGGTATTGGGAACATTCGACGGTGTGCATATCGGGCACCGTTCTTTGATATTGCGTGCCGTTTCAAAGGCAAAACATGAGGGTAAAAGGTGCTTGATATATACCTTTTCAAATCATCCCATGTCGCTTATCTCAAAAAGTCCTAAGCTTTTAATGACGGCAAAAGAACGTATAAATGAACTTCAAGGCATGGGCGTTGATGAAGTAACAGCCGACGAGTTTACTCGTGAAATTGCCGATATGCAGCCGTGCGATTTTGCGAATATGCTTAAAAGTCGCTTCAACATGAGCGATGCTTTGGCAGGATATAATTATTCATTCGGCAAGGGCGGAAAAGGAAATGTCGATACGCTCAAAATGCTGGGTGATGAAATAGGATTTTCAACAATTGTGTGCGAAAAAGTGCTGTATGAAAACGAGAGCGTTTCAAGCACACGAATAAGGGAATGCATAGAAAACGGCGATATTTTGAGTGCAAATGCAATGCTTTCAAAAGAGTACTCGATTTCGGGCAAGGTCGTACTCAATAAAAGAGTCGGCAGAAAAATAGGCTTTCCGACAGCAAATATAGAGATA
>JAZNWT010000209.1:0-2477 GCA_045593465.1 Clostridia bacterium | reverse complement strand
CTACTATGTCACGTATTGCATACTCAACAAAATACGGCATATCGTATATTGAGCTATATGTTGACTTTTCCAAAATAGTTACCTTTTCCAAAAGAGCGTTGTCCCTCTGCTCCTTTGTTATAAAGCCCGCCTCATACATGCGTTCAACAACCAAATCAGTTCTTCCGTCTGTAACGGACATTTTGTTTGTTCCGTCTTCATTGAAACGGGAATACGTATTCAGACGCGGATTGTAATACTGAGGCTTTTGAACCATTGCGGCAAGCATTGCACATTCTCTGATTGTAAGTGCCGAAAGCTCTTTGCCGAAATAATCCTTTGCCGCTGCTTTAACGCCGTAATTTGAACCGCCCAAATAAACATCGTTAAGATAAGCTTCGAGTATGTCATCCTTTGATATTTCGGATTCTACTTCCAAAGCCAGATATGCTTCCTGTATTTTTCTTTTATATGACTGCTCATTTGAAAGTATTTTATTTTTTATGAGCTGCTGAGTAAGCGTACTGCCGCCGTGAGTATCCGCATTTCTCAAGGTATTCACAACAGCCGAAAAAAGACGCTTATAGTCTACGCCGCCATGCTTGTAAAAGCGTACGTCCTCAATTGCAATTACCGCATTTTTGAGCATATCGGGAATATCTTCTATATCTGCCCAGTCCCTGTATTCCATTCCGGAGAAAGTGGTGATAACGGCACCGTTCATATCGTATATGTAGGATGTTTTATCACTCTTTGTGAGCTGTGATATGTCAAGTTCGGGCGTTGTGTCAACATATGCCTTTGCAATGCCCATTATTAAGCCGCACCCTATTGCACCTATAAACAATACCGTCACGGTAAGTATTTTTAATGTATTAAAGAAAACAGCCAAAGCAAAATGACGCGGTTTTGTTCTTTCAACAAAAAGTTCCTCATTTTCGTCTGTTTTAATAAAGTTTTTTATTTTATCCCAAGTTTCTTTAAAAAAAGGTTTGTTTTTACTCATAAGTTTCACCTCTTAACGTCACAATGGATTATATCACACTAATAACAATTCCTCAATAACCACCGTAGTGCATATAATATATCAGACTTTTGTGTAATTATGGTGAACAAAGTATGGAAAAAGAATATTTAAGACGAAAAAGGAACAAAAAAGTTGCATCCAAACCGCATAAGTTTTTATTTGCAGTATCAGCAATAATGTTATTATTTACTGCCGTATTCATTTTTTTAAGCTCAAATATGCGACCTGCAATGACAGCCCTTGCCACCGCAAGAATAAAATCTGTAACCGCCAAAGCCATGAACAATGCAATACTTGAATCCATGGACGACGAAGCAAAATATGCAAACCTTGTGGAAAGCTTCGAAAACGGAGAGCGTGTGTATATGCTCAACGCCAACACTCGCAATCTCAATATACTTGCCGCAGACTGTGCCGACAAAGCACTTGAATTTATATCTTCCATGGGTGAACAAGGCATATCCGTACCCTTGGGTACAATAACCGGCATATCGTTCTTTTCCGGTAAAGGTCCGTCAATAAAAGTATATTTCACTCCTGTCGGAAGCGTCCAAAGTGCGTTCAATTCAAAATTTATTTCTTCGGGAATAAACCAAACGCTGTATAGGGTGAACTTAGAGCTTACAGCATCGGTAAAGCTGGTCATGCCGTCTGTATCGCAAACAATAGAAGTAACCGCTCAGGCGGCTATTGCCGAAAGTATAATAGTCGGCGACGTTCCTCAGGTTTATACGAACGTCGCCGATGAAGAAGATATGTTAAACCTTATTCCGACAGAACTTCCTTAAGAAGCTCATGTCCTTTTTCTATATATGTGCCTTTCCGAGCATTTCTTTCACTGAAAGTACAGCCGCATTCGGTATTCTTTCTGCTGTCGTAAAGCAGGAAAGGCACCGGGGTTCCGTCATGCGTTCTTGTTTTCAAAAGCGTTGGATGGTCGGGCAGTATCAAAAGTCTGAAATCACCTGTTTTTCTAAGTCCGTCAACCATTGGGCCAACAACTTTTTCGTCCAGAAGCTCGATTGCCTTAATTTTTGCCTCCATATCACCCATGTGCGAACATTCATCGGGTGCTTCAACATGGACTATTGCAAGATCGTCCCCATTATTCAAGGCATTGAGTGCCGCTTTAACCTTGCCGGCATAGTTTGTGTTCAACTCACCGTTTGCACCGTCTACCTTTGTTGTTTTTATGTTTGACAGTGCGGCAATACCTTCGACCAGCGGAACTGCGGTTATTGCCGTACCGCACTTGCCGTATATTTTTTCAAAATCGGGAAGTGCAACACCTTTTCCGCCACCCCAAAACCACAAACTGTTCGTTGCCTTATTTCCGTTTTTCCTACGCTTATCATTTATGGGATGAGTGTTCAAAACCTTGTATGCTATTTCCATCATGCGGCGCTGTACTTTTGAAACCTCGTCCTGCGGTTTGTTTATGTACTCACCTATTCTGCTTCCCAAAATGTCA
>JAZNWT010000208.1:0-5803 GCA_045593465.1 Clostridia bacterium | reverse complement strand
GATGTTCCCTCATATCAAGTATAACAGCTATTTTGAATTCTGCACTATATTTTCTTTGTTTTGTTCCTTTTCTTGCCATTAAAATATGCACCTCCAAAAGTGTCTAACTTTTGGGGTGCATATCAATTTTGCGAAAGGACTTTTATCCGTATTTTTAATTATATTTCGTAATCAACGGATATACCGCTTTCAAGAACGGTATGGATATAATCCTTTACTTTTACGTGTTCTTCATGGTCTGCATATTCGTCAAGGCCTGCTCTGTCATCAAATGTTGCAATGAGCACGAGATGATAAGCACGTGCTGTATCCATAAAGTCAATTCCTACCTCCATGCTTCTCAAGGACGGAACTTTTCCTACGAGTGCCTTGAGCATGGGAGCTATTTTTTCTGCTTCACTTTTGTTGTTGTACTTGTGACATACTACGTGTTTTACCATACTGTTCTCCTCATCTGTTCATTTCATATATTTTTTCAAGACCTTTTAATGTTAAGGTGGGGTCAACTATATCTATACAGTCCGTTTCGGAGGTTATCATTGAAGAAAAACCACCCGTTGCAACAACCTTGAATTCTTCCTGCATTTCCTGCTCTATTTTGCGGATTATATAATCTACCTGACCGACATAACCGTTTATTACGCCTGCCTGAACAGCGTCCTTCGTATTTGAACAGACGATTTTATCGGGCTTTACATATTCGACTTTATGGAGCATTGCCGCTTTATCCGTCAACGCATCGGCAGATACCATTATGCCGGGACAAATGACACCGCCTAAAAACTCACCCGATCGGCTGATAACGGAAAAGTTGGTTGCTGTTCCGAAATCCACAACTATGCACGGACCGCCGTATATATTGTAGGCGGCAACGGCATTGCATATTCGATCCGTACCGAGTGCTTGAGGATAATCGTATTTGATTTTGAGCCCCAAATTCATATCGCAATTAACAAGCTTCACTTCGGCCTTTTTGAAATAAAGCCTGCACATATGCTCCATTGTATAATTTATGGACGGAATTACCGATGAAATCATTATTCCGCTTATATCTGCAGTAGACAGGTTCAGATGGCTGAAAAAAGACTCCATCTGAATTCCGTATTCATCGGCTGTACGTTTTAAATTTGTGGCAAATCTCCATGAATTGCGAAGTTCTCCGTTTTCAAACAACCCCGTCTTTATGTTGGTATTGCCAACATCCATAACTAAATGCATAAGCTGTTTTCCTTTGCAATTTTAAGCTTTATTCGTTATCGCTTCTCTCGTTCTCCGCTTCGATCACCTGTGCTCTTACTACGCTTTTATGAGTTCTGTCAAACTGCTTGTTTTTCTGTGATATTCTGACAGCCTCGCTTACGGGCACCGCAACGGATATTGCAACTATTACCTCTAAAATTCCGTTAAATACGCCCGTTACGGTAAACAGTATTGTTGCTACCTGAGCTACATCCACGCCCAAAGCTGCCGCAAAAGCATTTTTTGCAAGAATATATATGAGCGAAAGCACCAAAACGGTATTTGTCAACGAGCCTACTGCTGCAGAAAGTGCTGCACCGCCTACTCTTTTTTCCTTCTTTAAAAATGGTTTAAACACAAGTGCCGCAAACACGCCCACAAGTATACGCGGTATAAGCACTATCGCCACAACAAGCAAGAGGTTGTAAGGTCCAAAGCCTGTATTGAGCCCCAACAAAGCCATCGAAAGCGGAGTAGGTGACAAAATACCGCTTATAACGCTTGATATGCCAAAGCATGTGCCGAAGAAAGCACCGCCCTTTACTCCGAATAACAATGCACCTATTATTACAGGAATGTGCATGAGCGTTATTTCAATAATTCCGATTTTTATATAACCTATCGGGAAAATTGTCATCAATACCATTATTGAAAGCAAAAGACCGTACTGAGTTAATTTCCGTGCATTATCACTTGAAATGGCCGCTTTCACCTTATTTGCATTAGCTTTTTTAGCATTTTTATTATTGTTTGTTTTTGTGTTGTTCATTGTATTCCTCCCAAATTCATAAGCTTAATTATACAATCTTTTAATATATTCATCAACTGTTCATGAGTAAAAAGATGACAAGCGGTATTGATTTGTGGTAGAATATGCTATAAATTTCTGATATTAAACTTTCGGAGGGATACAATGAACAAAAGTCGCAGTGAGCGTGTAGCACAGGAAAAAGAATGGCACAATAAAACCTACGGTACAGATGTACGTGACTCTACCAAAAAGTTTTATTCCGTTTTAAAAAATGACGGCGGTGTTACAGGCTATCGCAACGAGTTTGTAAAACAGGTTTTGAATCCTTCATCTTCCGTTTTGCTTGATTACGGCTGCGGTGACGGTTCATTCCTTATTTCAATGGCTGACCGCTGTAAAGAAGGCTACGGCATTGATATTTCGGAATCAAGAATAGACGGTGCAAACAAAGTAGCAAACGAAAAGAATCTTACAAATGTCAGTTTCTCCGTAATGGACGCTATGAATACCACTTTTGAAGATGAAAAGTTCGATGTTGTTGTCGGTAATGCTATTTTGCATCACTTGGATTTGGAAGCAAGCATAACCGAAATTGCGAGAATCATCAAGAAAAACGGCGGTGCTGCATACTTTATCGAACCTCTTGCAACAAATCCGTTTATCAGCCTTTACCGTGCTTTAACTCCCAAGAAAAGAACTGCTGATGAACAGCCCTTCCGCCGCAAGGAAATAAAGCTCATTAAAAGCATACTTCCCAATGCCGAATTGGAATATTTCGCAGGTCTTTCGCTCTTAGCTTTTCCGTTTAGAAAGTGTAAGAGTTTCCCGAAAATCGCAGCCGCACTTGAAAAGGCGGACAGGAAATGGTTCCTTGCAAAGAAGAGTCCTTTCAAGTGCTTTGCTTGGGTATGTTTCCTCACACTTAAGTATTGATATTTTTTCACTTCGGTTTTATCATAATTATATATAGTCATTATGCTCATGATAGTTACCGTGAGCATAATTTTAATTTACGGGGTTTATTCGACAGTGGAAAAGAAAAAAACTAAAAAAACAACGATTTTCAGATACTTATATATCATCCTTACCATATTGGTCATAGTGCTCATAGGTGTTCTCGATCCTAATTTTGAGGGTATGTTTGTTGCCCTCGAATCCTTGGATCCTATATGGCTTCTAATATCAATTGCAGTACTCTTGATGTATTGGTTCACCGACGGTCTGCTTATTCAGCACATCAGCTCATATATGTACGGGCACTATTCAACCAAAAAATCACTGAAAATAGGTTTGATAGGTCTTTATTACGGGGCTCTTACGCCCTCTGCCACAGGCGGTCAGCCCATGCAGGTCATATATATGCGTCGTGATGGTATAGGCACGGGTACGGCAACAGGTATAATAGGTGTTAAACTTATTGTTTATCAAGTTTCACTTTGTGCAATAGCTTTGGCATCGCTTTTAATTGCCGGTGCAAAATATTACTCGGAATACAATCAGGTATTTTGGCTTACCATCATCGGATTCATAGTTAATATTGCATTGGTAATCATAATAAGCTTATCCCTCTTTAACCGCACATTCATAAATAAATGCGGTTTCGGTATTATAAATTTGCTTGCAAAAATACATATTTACAAAACAAAAGAAAAGATGGAGTCGGCCAAGAACACTTTCACAAACACAATGAATGAGTTTCATGAATCCATGAGCTACATAATGAAGCACAAATTCAGAGTATTTTTATCATTCCTCATATCCGTTGTGAATCTGCTTTTTATGTTTGCGATACCGTATTGCATTTACCGTGCAATGGGCTTTTGTGAGCACACACTTTTCTCGCTCCTGTCACTTCAGACATTTCTCTATCTTGCTGTTTCATTCATTCCCACCCCCGGCAGCTCCGGAGCATCAGAAGGCGGCTTCTACCTTTTCTACGGTAAGATTTTTCCGGGAGAAAACCTCTTCGTTTCCATGCTGCTTTGGCGTTTTCTCACATATTACGCCATTCTCTTTGTAGGCAGTGCAATAGTGCTTATTGAGGAAATACGGGAGAGTAAACGCAAAAAAGAAAAAAACCGTTAAAACAAATATAAGGGTCACACGGCAAATTAAATTGCTATGTGACCCTTTTCTGGTACTTTCATATACTTACTGACCTGTTTTCAATATTTTCATTGTAAAGTTTTTTACTGTTAAGCTTTAATGCACCGAGTATCACTGCATCCCCTGCCGCCTCATCGCATAAAGCATCCACACCTATAATATCCGACAATGATTCACTTATAAAAGGGATTTTTGCACCTCCGCCCGCAATAAAAATACCGTTGCTTATTATATCACCCACAAGTTCGGGCATTGTGCCTATAAACAAATCCTCCATCATGTTTATTACAGGTTTCAACGCCTGCTTTAACGATTCCCTTACATTCAGTGTATTTTCATTGCGTGATACAAACGCATTTATATCACCTGCTCCATAGGCTATCTCTGCTTGAGTGCATATTCTGCCAAAGCAAAGTATTGCGGCAGTAGTTCTTTTAACTCCTATATCCATCAAAGCTGTTCCTCCGATAAAGCTTCTTTCATATACATCTGTTCCGTGTGCAATACAAAGTGTTGAAGAAACAGTTTTTGCACTTCCCGATATGGAAAACCGTACAGCATCAAGTATCTGCTTTTTGCATATGCTATCTACTCCGTACCTGAGCGTAACGATCGCTTGTCTGCTTGCACCCCGTTTAAAACGCTCATTATTGCTTTCAAACAGTTTTTTCAGTAAAGAAGTAAGGAGAGCTCCATCCATAAGTCTACCGGCTTTAAACGGCGATTTAAGCACAATTCCGTTGGGGAATTTATTGTAAAGCAACACAGCTTTTTTGCCCGCAGCCAATACCCTGTTATCTCCGTTTATTCCTATTGCCGCCACGGTAGGCTCTCGCATTAAGATGCCGCACCCTGCCTTTGCGATTCGTGTAGAAGATGTACCTATATCAAAAATAAATGTATCTCTTGAAATTCCCACAACAACTACCTCCTAAGTTATTCTTGTCCGTACATTTAATGGTTATGCAAGAATCGCTTGGATTTTGACCGAAAAAATGATATATTTTTGTTATGAAAGATTTATTTTTGATACTCGCATCCGCTTCTCCGAGAAGAAGCGAAATATTGAAAAAAGCAGGCTATGATTTTCAGGTGATCCCCTCATGTGCAGATGAGAATATTTCTCCTGTTCCCTCTTCACCTGCTCTCTTTGTTGAAAAGCTTGCACACTTAAAAGCACAAGAAGTCTTTTCAAGGCATCAAGATGCCTGTGTAATCGGTGCAGATACAGTAGTTGTGCTTGACGGTAACATTCTCGGCAAACCAAAAAACGAGGATGATGCTTTTTCCATGCTTAAAAGTCTTTCCGGTAACACCCACACAGTCTACACAGGTGTAAGTGTAATCAAACGTGATAAGACCGTCACCTTTCACGAAGCTTCAAGAGTGACTTTTAACACTCTTACAGATGAAGAAATAAAGTCTTACATTGCCACCAATGAGCCCATGGATAAAGCAGGCTCATACGGTATTCAGGGCTATGGTGCTGTTTTTGTTTCGCATATAGACGGCTGTTACTTCAATATAATGGGGCTTCCTATATCAAAACTTTATAATGTATTAAAACAGTTTCAGTAATATAAATCCAAAAACTCCGTTTGTGTAGCGGCTTACGTACACTTGTGCATAGCGAAGCGGGGAGTAGAGCTTTTGAGCGTTAGCAAAACCGAGGGAGAGAAACAGTAAGTTATTGATATGATTTACTGT
>JAZNWT010000207.1:0-21071 GCA_045593465.1 Clostridia bacterium | reverse complement strand
GCTTGCGTTCGGCCTTGAAAACATAGGCTGTGACAGAGAAATCATGCGTTTAAGACTTGCGGAAATGGCAAGCTTTTTCGACCTCGAAAAGATATTTTACAACAGTGTATCCGAGCTGTCGGGAGGACAGAAACAGCTTTTATCCTTAGCCTCCGTAATGGTTATGCAGCCCGGACTTTTATTGCTTGACGAGCCCACGTCACAGCTTGACCCGATTGCGGCGGTGGATTTTTTAGCTACCGTTAAGCGTATAAACCGTGAATTCGGTACAACGGTTATAATGTCGGAGCACAGGCTTGAAGAAGCTATGCCCATTGCCGATAAAGTTGCTGTAATGGATTCGGGAAAGATAATATGTATGGACACGCCGGGCGAAACGGCAAGATACCTTTACAAAATCAATCACCCCATGCATTTGGCAATGCCGTCCGCGGCAAGAATAACGCTTGAAAACAGCGGCTCAAAAGAGTGTGCAATAACCGTTGCACAGGGAAAACGCTTTATTGAGGAAAATTATTCGGAGCGTAAAAACTCCGATATACTCAATAAAAGGACGGCAAAAGGCGATGCCGATAAGATAATTGAAGCGAAGAATATTTGCTTTAAGTATACAAGGGATTCGGAAAATGTTTTGAACGACCTTTGCATGGATGTAAACAGGGGTGAGATATACTGCCTTTTGGGCGGAAACGGAGCAGGGAAAAGTACGCTTTTGTCTGTACTTTGCAAAATCAGAAAACCGTACAGAGGAAAGCTTAAAACGGATTATAAATCCGCCGCCTTGCTTGTTCAGGATCCGAAATGCCTTTTTGTTAAGCAAAGCATAAGGGAAGAGCTTGAAGATACGTTTAAGACCTTAAAGCTCACTGAAACTGAAAAGCAAAAGCTTGATGAAGCCGTAAAAATAACCGAAACAGCCGATATATTGGATATGCACCCCTATGATGTGTCGGGCGGTGAACTGCAAAGAGCTGCTGTTGCAAAACTGCTTTTATGCGACAGTGAGGTACTGTTGCTTGATGAGCCTACAAAGGGAATGGACGATTTTTATAAGCGTAAATTCGGTGAATTGATGTTAAAGCTTAAAGAAATGGGCAAAACAATAATAATCGCATCGCATGATATTGAGTTTTGTGCAGAATATGCCGATAAGTGTGCACTTTTGTTCATGGGAGATATTACGACTCAGAATGAGCCGCATGAGTTTTTTGCAGGCAATAATTTTTATACAACAGCCGCAAACCGCATTGCAAGAAGTGTTTTCAAGTATGCACTTACGCCCAAGGAGGTGTTTGAATATTGCAATCTGAAAAAATGAATATAAAAAACACGGTGTTTTCACTGATATTGCTTTTGGCAGTACCTGCAGTGATTATTGCAAATACTTTTCTTACAAACTCGGTAAGCCATTATTTTGTGTCCGTGCTTATTGTACTTCTTGCAGTTTCGGTATTTTTTGTAATGTTTGAAAAACGCCGTGTAAAGGCAAGGGAGCTTGTTACGGTTGCCGTGCTTTGTGCAATAGCCATAATATCACGTGCGGCGTTTTATATGATTCCGCAGTTTAAACCTATTGCGGCAGTGGTCATAATAACGGGCATATGCTTAGGCCCTCAAACGGGGTTTATGGTTGGTGCCGTTTCTGCATTTGTATCCAATTTCTTCTTCGGTCAAGGGCCGTGGACTCCGTGGCAGATGTATGCTTTCGGCTTGCTGGGCTTTTTGGCGGGAGTGCTTTTTTATGGAGGATTGATCCCCAAAAAACGGTTGTATGTGTGCATTTTCGGAGGGCTTTCAACGTTTTTTGTATATGGAATTATAATGGACACCGCTTCACTCTTTATGATGATGGGCGATATGTCGGGGCAGGGACTGCTTGCAATGTATGCGGCAGGGCTTGTGCCGAACATAATACACGCAGTATCGACCGTCGTGTTTTTGTTCATAGGTTTTAAGCTGATGCATGAAAAAATAGAACGATTAAAACGGAAATATGATTTGATGGCATAGATTTCAACAAAAATAAGTAAATATTTTCACGCGTAATTCACAATATAATATTTGAACCATGGGAAAAACTGTGTTATTATGAAATGTGTGCTTTTGCATACTAAGGAGGCAAAACTTGAAAAAATTAAAAACACCTTTAATCTACATAGGAATAATAGCACTAATAGTTCTTTTGGTATCAGGCTTGAATATAAGCGGCTCAAATCCCAGAGAGCCGTTGGAGTATACGCAGTTCCTGGCATACGTAGAGGAAGGCAAAGTAAGCGTGGTTGAACTTACGGGCGAAACAGCCGTGGGTTTGATTGGTGAGGTCAGTGAAACCAAGCTTAAAAGATTCCCCAAACAGTATGACTTTTTTGTATACGTGCCGTCCGAGGAGCGTTTTGCTTCCGATATGGCAATAATCGCATCGGAGCTTACAGGTAAGGATATAGAGGCTGTTACAAGTGCGGACTATAATTTCACATACACATACAATCCTCCGCCCGAGGCTTCAATATGGGAGCTGATACTTCCGTACTTAATAATATTCGGAGCGTTCGGAGTATTTTATTATTTCATAATGCGTTCGCAGGGCGGCGGCAACAAGATGATGAGCTTCGGAAAGAGCCGTGCACGCACCAATATCGATTCAAAAAACAAAGTAACATTTGACATGGTCGCAGGTGCCGACGAAGAAAAAGAAGAGCTCAAAGAAGTTGTTGAATTTATGCGTTCGCCCAAGCGTTTCACCGAAATGGGAGCAAGAATCCCCAAGGGTGTCCTGCTGGTAGGCCCTCCGGGCACGGGTAAAACATTGCTTGCAAAGGCAGTTGCAGGCGAGGCGGACGTTCCGTTCTTTTCAATATCGGGTTCGGACTTTGTTGAGATGTTCGTAGGCGTTGGTGCAAGCCGTGTAAGAGATTTGTTCGGCACAGCCAAAAAGTGTGCACCTGCCGTAGTATTCATCGATGAAATAGATGCTGTCGGTCGTCAGCGTGGTGCAGGCTTGGGCGGCGGTCATGATGAACGTGAGCAAACATTGAATCAGCTTTTGGTTGAAATGGACGGCTTTGCGATAAACGAGGGAATAATCGTTATTGCGGCTACAAACCGCCCCGACATATTGGATCCCGCACTTTTGCGTCCCGGCAGATTCGACAGGCAGATAACGGTTTCATATCCCGATGTTCGCGGCCGTGAAGAAATACTTAAAGTACACGCAAAGGGCAAGCCGTTTACTGATGACGTTGATTTGTCGGTGCTTGCAAAGCGTACCGCAGGATTTACGGGTGCGGATCTTGAAAACGTGCTTAACGAAGCGGCTATTTTAGCGGCAAGATTTAAGAAAAAGAAGATTTCGATGATAGAGCTTGAAGAAGCTGTTACACGCACTGTTATAGGCCCTGAAAAGAAGAGTCGTGTAGTAACCGATGACGATAAGAAAATTACGGCATATCATGAGGCAGGCCATGCAATAGTCGCACGCATGATGAAGAATTGCGATCCCGTTCATGAGGTTTCGATAATACCACGCGGCAATGCGGCAGGCTATACAATGACAATGGGCGATGATGAAATGAGCCATATGTCAAAAGGCAAGCTTTTGGACATGATAGCGATGAGCATGGGCGGCAGAGTTGCCGAAGAAGTTAAGCTTGACGATATCTGCACGGGTGCAATAGGCGATTTGAAGCACGCAACCGAGATTGCAAGAAGAATGGTAGTAGAGTTCGGAATGAGTGAAAAGATAGGTCATGTATTTTTGGGCGGTGATTCCGAAGTATTCATCGGCAAGGATTGGGGACATCAGCGTAACTATTCCGAAGAAGTTGCTTCAACGGTTGACGAGGAAATAAGAAGAATACTTGAGCAGCAGCATGACCGTGCAAAGCAGGTTGTAATCGAAAACGATGCGGCTTTGGAACGTGTAGTAAAGGCTCTTATGGAGTATGAGCGTATAACGGGCGAAGAATTCGAAAAGCTTTTCAACGGTGAAGAGGTTGAAATAGTTTCTTACGCAAAGAGAAAAGAAGAGCTTGAAAAGCCCGATGAAGAAGTGCTTGCAAAAGAAAAGGAAGAGCAAAAAAAGCGTGAAGAAGCAAAAAGCAAGCAGCAGGAGATAGAACGCATACTGCGTGAGGCTGAAGAGCTTAACAAACAGAAGAAAGACGAAGATAAAAAATAGCGGAGTTTAATAATGGAGTTTAATACAATAACTCAAATAAGGGGCGAAAATCGCCCCTTTGATTTTCACATTCATTCATCTGTGTCGGACGGCACTCATATGCCTGCCGATATAGTTCATATCGCAAAAAATTCAGGGGTTGAATTGATGGCGATAACCGACCACGATACCCTCATGGGTGTGGAAGAAGCACAGCTTGAGGGCAAAAAATGCGGAGTAGACGTTATAAGCGGTGTTGAGATAGACACCGAGTTTGAATGTGAGCTTCATATAACAGGACTTTCAATAGATATAAACAATAAAGACATCATAAAATTGCTTGATGATGCAAAACGCCAAAGAAATTTGCGAAACGAGCTTATCATAAAAAAGCTTGAAAATGCAAACATACCCGTTTCAAAATATCTGGATTTAAACAAAAACGGCACGGTTACAAGACTCAATATAGCAAAAGCAATAATCGAATGCGGCAGAGCAGAAAGCTTTTCTCAGGCATTTGAACAGTACCTGAATAAAGGTAAGGTGGGCTATGTTTTTATTGAAAGAACGGACAAGCTGAAAGCAATCGAAGCAATACACAAGGCAGGCGGGTTTGCCGTTTTGGCACACCCGTGCAAGCTCAAATGCGATAAAAATGCACTCATACACACACTTGCAGACAATGGGCTTGATGCATTGGAGGTGTATTATCCCACGGCAACGGACGGTCAGGTTACGGAATTGCTGTCCTTGGCAAAGCGTTATTCGCTTTCTGTCAGCTCGGGAAGTGATTTTCACGGTGAAAACAGAAAAACGGCAACAATAGGCTGTGCATATAAGAATATCGATTGTCTGAATGAGTTCGCATACAAGGTCAAACAAAATCAGGAAAACTTGTAAATGAGCAGTGTTTTGCTGTATAATAAATAAGTTATGGCAAAGATTGAAATAAAAAACTTAATATGCTTTTACAATGACGAGAATGAGACAGTACTCAACAATGTTTCGCTTAATGTGAATGAGGGCGAGATACTTGCAATAGTGGGGCATAACGGCAGTGGAAAGTCAACACTTGCAAAGCACATGAATGCTCTGCTTTTGCCGTATTCGGGCACCGTTAAAGTTGACGGTATGAGTACGCTTGATGAAGAGAATATATTAAGCATACGTCAGAAAGTCGGCATGGTATTTCAAAATCCCGATAATCAGATAGTCACCACCGTAGTGGAGGAAGACGTGGGCTTCGGCCCCGAAAACCTGGGTATACCCACGGAAGAAATAATACAAAGAGTTGCAGATTCTCTGAATGCCGTAAGCATGGGCGAGTATGCAAAAAATGCACCGCATATGCTTTCGGGCGGACAGAAACAAAGAGTAGCCATTGCAGGGATACTTGCAATGCAGCCCGAAGTTCTTATTTTAGACGAAGCAACGGCAATGCTTGACCCAAAGGGCAGAAAAGATGTGCTTGATATAGCCAAAAAGCTGAATCGTGAGCGTAACATGACGGTTATCATGATAACTCAATACATGGAGGAGGCTGTAATGGCTGACCGTGTTATTGTTATGCATGAGGGAAGAATAGTTAAAAGCGGCACTCCCAAATCCGTATTTGCCCATGACAGCGACATAGAAAAATACGGCTTGGAGCTTCCGAATATGGCAAGGCTTCGGGATGAGCTTATAAAAAACGGCATCGATATTCCGTACGATGCATTGACAGTTGAGGAGATAAACAAAGCGTTATGCCCATTATTGCTGAAAAACTGACACATATATATCTTGAAAACAGTCAAAATGCAAGTGTGGCAATAGAGGATATAAACCTCAAAATCCAAGAGGGCGAGTTTTGGGGGATAATAGGGCACACCGGAAGCGGAAAATCAACGCTTGTACAGCATTTGAACGCACTTATGCAGCCGTCGTCGGGCAGAATATGCGTTGACGGTGATGACTTGAAGGATAAGAAAAACAGGCGACAGGCACGCAAAAAGGTCGGGCTTGTGTTTCAGTATCCCGAATATCAGCTTTTTGAGGAAACCGTACTTAAAGATATAGCCTACGGCCCCATAAACATGGGCGAGGATACCGAAAAAGCATACGATGTGGCAAGGGAGGCAATGTGCCGTGTGGGGCTTTCTCCCGATGAGTTTGAAAACAAATCGCCCTTTGAGCTTTCGGGTGGTGAAAAACGCCGCACTGCGATTGCGGGAATTGTTGCCATGCGTCCGAAATACCTGGTGCTTGATGAGCCCATGGCAGGGCTTGATCCAAGGGGCAGGAGGGATATACTTCTGCTTTTGAAAAGCTTAAGAAAAGAAATAGGCTGTGCCGTGATAATGGTATCCCACTCGATGGACGATATAGCCGCATTTGCAGACCATGTTGCCGTTTTAAACAAGGGCAAGCTTGCAAAATGCGGAAGCGTGGAAGAGGTTTTTTCGGATATGGAAATGCTTCGCAATATGGGGCTTGATATACCGCAAACAGCCGTTCTTGCACAGAAAATGCGGGAAAGCGGAGTGGAGATTGACCGTTCGATATATACTGTTGAGCAAATGGCCCGGTTTGTTCTTGAAAGGACGGGAAACAGGAAGAAATGAAAGACGTAACACTCGGTCAGTATTATAACGCTTCTTCCGTGATACACGCACTTGATCCAAGAACAAAGCTTGTGCTTACGTTTGCGTATTTAATACTGATATTCTTAATAAATAAAATATGGGTTTTCGGCATTGCGGCATTGTTTGCAGCAGCCGTAATAATTGCTTCGAAGGTACCGTTTAAAATGGTTTTAAAGTCATGGAAGCCTATGAGATTTTTGCTCATATTTATGTTTGTGCTGAATCTCTTTGTGGTAAAGAGTGGAGATACGCTTTTTAAATGGTGGATATTTGAGCTTACCGTGGGCGGAATACGTCAGGCAGTATTTATGATTGCAAGAATTTTATTGCTTGTGTCGGGTACAACAATAATGACATTCACAACAACTCCCATATCTTTAACGGACGGGCTTGAAAAGCTGCTCGCACCGCTCAAAAAAATCAGATTTCCGTCACATGAGCTTGCAATGATGATGACTATTGCTTTAAGATTCATACCCACATTGCTTGAAGAAGCGGATAAAATCATGAAAGCACAGCTTTCACGTGGGGCAGACCTTGAAAGCGGAAATATATTGAAGCGTGCAAAAAGTATGATACCCATACTCATACCGCTTTTTGTGAGTGCGTTCAGGCGTGCAGATGAGCTTGCAATGGCTATGGAGAGCAGATGCTATCACGGCGGCGAGGGCAGAACGAAAATGCGTGTTATTGCCTTTAAAAAGAACGACCTGTATGCATTTTTGATATTTGCGGCTTCCTTTGCGGCAATTCTGCTCATACAGCGTTTTGTGACGTTTTAAATTTCAAGTTAAGGAGCTTGCATGGAATTTTCGGCAAGAACAAAGAAAATACTGCTCATTGTTGCCGCAATACTTGTGGTTGCGGCTGTCTGTCTGTATTCTATTGCCGATAATTCAAGCACGCTTGAGTGGGTTTGCAATGAGCTTGAAACTCACGGAATAAGGATATCGCCCTCACAGCTAAACTATGAGGGAAATGCACAAAACACGAGCATAAGAGAGCTTATGGTGACGGAAGCTGAATCAACCTTAAAAGCGGCGATTGAAGCAAGCATTGACGGAGGCTTTGAGTCGGACATCGATGCTGTCGGAAACATCGTTCTTATCACGGGTGAGCTTGAAAGCGAAGATAAACTTACTGTTTATATATTTGAAAACGCAGATAAGCCGATGTATATTGCATTGTGCTTCATACAAAACAGCACAACGGGTGAAGTGAGGAGCCGATAATGAGAATACGCATGGTCATAAGCTATGACGGCACAAATTATGTCGGCTATCAAACACAGCCAAACGGCATAACGGTGCAGGAAGAAATAGAAAAAGCACTTCTTAAAATAACGGGTGAAAAAACAATAATCCACGCCTCGGGGCGTACCGATTCGGGCGTGCACGCAAGAGCACAGGTGGCACACTTTGATACAAATTCAAGAATACCTCCCGATAAATTCAGTTTTGCACTCAATACGCATTTGCCCAAAGATATACGCATAATGTACAGTGGGGAAGCTGAAAATGAGTTCCATTCCCGATTTGAAGCAAAAAAGAAAACATATTGCTATACGGTTCAAAACGGCGTTCATGAAAATCCGTTTTTGAGAAATACGGCACTGTTTGTTCATTCAAAGCTCGATTTTGAAGCAATGCAGGAGGAAGCTGAAGCTGTGGTAGGCACGCATGATTTTGCGGCATTTCGTTCGACGGGAACAGTTAATAAAACAACCGTAAGAACGGTTTTTGAATCGTTTTGGACAAAAAAAGAAAATATTTATGTATACACTGTAACCGGTGACGGTTTTCTGTATAATATGGTAAGGATACTTGCAGGCACAATGCTTGACGTGGGTACAAACAGGCTTGAAAAGGGTGCGGTGAAAAGGGCACTTGAAAGCACCCGGCGATGCGATGCAGGTGCAACCGCACCGCCCCACGGTCTTATGCTTTACCGTGTTATGTACCCTGATTTTGATACGGAGGATGTTTTTAAATGAAAGTAGTAGTTTTACCGCCCGTTGATGACGGACACAAAAAAATACTTGAGTCTGCCTGCACGGACGCTGAGTTTGTGTATACTTCCCTTAAGGATGTATGCGAAGCCGACGTTTGCGATGCAGACATAATATTCGGCAACGTGCCTTTCGACTTGCTTAAAAAAACAAAGAATCTCAAGCTTTTACAGCTTGCGGCGGCAGGAACCGACGGATATTTGGACACGCTTCCAAACGGTGCATATCTTGCAAACGTAACGGGTGCTTTCGGGCTTGCAATAGGCGAGCATATGCTTGGCGTTACCCTTATGATAATGAAAAGACTGCATCAGTACAGGGACAATCAGCTGAAGCATGATTGGCGTGACATGGGTAACGTAAACTCGATCGAGGGTTCAACGGTGCTTGTTTTGGGAATGGGCGATATAGGCGGAAGCTATGCCAGAAAGATGAAAGCACTCGGTGCATACATAATAGGCGTCAGAAGAACAGACCTCACAAAGCCCGATTATGCAGACGAAGTGTATCTCACAAGCGAAACAGACAAGCTTTTGCCGAGGGCTGATATAGTGGCAATGGCAATGCCTTCAATGAAAGAAACATATAAGTTTATGGATGCAAGAAGACTTGCACTTTTAAAGGACGGTGCAATACTTGTAAACGTAGGCAGGGGCAATGCAATAGACACGGAAGCATTGGCGGATGAATGCGGAAGCGGCAGAATAAGTGCTGCAATAGATGTTACAGACCCCGAACCCTTGCCGAGCGACCACAGGCTTTGGGGAATGGAGAGCGTTGTAATAACTCCCCATATATCGGGTTTCTTCCATTTGAAAAAGACGCTTGATAACGAGGTGGATATAGCCGCATACAATATTGAGGCATTGGATAAGGGAAAAGAATTCAGAAATCTTGTTGATATGGAAACGGGTTACCTTAAAAAATAACGAAGGAGACGGAGCATGGATAATATACTGCTTATAATATGTGCCGTGCTGATGCTTGTGTCCGTTATATTGCTTATAGTGCTTTTGATTAAGCAAAGCGGCGATAAAAACGCAGAAGCCATTGAAAATTTAAGGCGTGAAAGCGAGGAGCGGGAGCGTGCGGCACGCAGTGAGCTTAACGAGAATCTGCGTGCTTCTATGAGCTTGATAAACGAAAATTTGATGAGCCGTTTATCCGAAACGGATAAGGGACTCATGTCAAAGCTTGAGATTTTAAATCAAAATCAGTATACGGCAAGCATGAAGCTTGAAAATCGCATGGGCACATTTTCTGCAGAAAATGAACAAAAGCTTGAAAACATACGTGCAACCGTTGAAAAACGCTTAAGCTATATTCAGGAAGATAACAATAAACGCCTTGACGAGATGCGTCAGATAGTTGACGAAAAGCTTCAGGAGCGTATGAACCAAAGCTTTGCACTTGTTACGGAAAGACTTGAGCTTGTGCATAAAGGGCTTGGCGAGATGCAGACGCTTGCAGTGGGCGTGGGCGACCTTAAAAAAGTGCTTTCAAACGTAAAAACAAGGGGCGTATTGGGAGAAATGCAGCTTGGTGCAATAATATCGGAGATACTTGCACCCGAGCAGTACGATACAAATGTGGTAACCGTTAAAAACAGCCGCAATCCCGTGGAATATGCAGTAAAAATGCCCGGCAACGATGATACTTCGTTCGTGTATCTGCCCATTGATGCAAAATTCCCGTCCGATGCTTATTATGAACTCATGGAGGCATATGACAGCGGTGATGCCTTACGTGTAAAATCGGCTCAGGATAACCTTAAAACAAGGATAAAGGGCTTTGCAAAGGATATAAAAACAAAGTATATCGAACCGCCGAATACGACCGATTTTGCAATAATGTTCCTGCCCACGGAAGGGCTGTATGCAGAAGCCGTTAAGCTTGGCTTGGTTGAAATATTACAGCGTGAATATAAAGTGAGCATGACGGGGCCTTCCACCATGGCGGCATTTTTGAACAGCCTGCAAATGGGCTTTAGGACTCTTGCAATACAGAAACGCAGCAGTGAGGTTTGGAAAGTGCTCGGTGCGGTGCGTACTGAGTTTGATAAATTCAGTGATGTGCTTGAAAAAACACAGGAAAAGCTTTTAAGAGCAAATAACGACCTTGACTCGCTCATAGGCGTAAGAACAAGAAAAATAAGAAATAAGCTAAAAGATGTTACGGCACTTCCTGCGGAAGAAACTCAAATGTATTTACCGTCAAACGATGATGTTGTTGAATAATTAAAGGAGGAAAAAGATAATGGCAACACCGCACATTAACGCAGAAAAGGGCGATTTCGCCAAAACAGTGCTTATGCCCGGAGATCCGCTTCGTGCAAAGTTTATCGCAGAGAATTTTTTGGAAGATGCAGTGCTTGTTACAAGCGTAAGAAACATTTTGGGGTATACGGGAACATATAAGGGAAAGAAAGTTTCCGTAATGGCAAGCGGCATGGGTATGCCGTCAATGGGTATATACTCATATGAGCTTTTCAACTGCTTCGATGTTGAAAATATAATCCGTATAGGCACGGCAGGCTCAATTGCACCCCAGGTAAAGCTCAAAAGCATAATAATCGGCATGGCGGCAAGCTTCGATTCCAACTACGGCAGACAGTTCAATATGCCGGGTACATATTCCCCCACGGCAAGCTACAAGCTCTTAAAAGCGGCAACCGACACAGCCGAGCGTTTGGGACTGAATGTTCATGTAGGCAATATATTCTCAAGCGACCTTTTCTACGATGATGCATCATCAACGCTTGAATGGGCGAAAATGGGCGTGCTCGGCGTTGAAATGGAGAGTGCGGCACTTTATATGAATGCGGCAAGAGCAGGAAAAAATGCACTTTGCATCTGCACCGTTTCAGACGAGCTTCCCACGGGCAATCACTGCACCGTCGAAGAACGCCAGCAGACTTTTACCGACATGATGAAATTAGCACTTGAAATGATAGAAGGATAAATCGAAGTTATAAGTAATATCGAATAGTTAATAAGTATGGAAAAAGCTCCTTTTCGGAGCTTTTTCATTTGCATATATCACATTGCAAAGCAATATACCATTTTCTCATTCTGCCGCTTTGATTTCAAATTCGGGAAGCAGATCTTCGCCCAGGTAGCCCTGCCATACATAGTAGCGTGCAGGATGCATTTTGTATGTGGTGGTGGTTATAAGCTTGCGGTCGATTTCATCGCCGTCTTTGCAGTAGGATTTATAAGTTTTGAAAACATAGCCTTTCTTTGCGGCGTTTTTCAACTGCCAATACGGAGCGGTTAAGCTGCTGCTTTGTATATACTCCGTTTCTGTGGGCTTTATGGGCTCCTGCTCAACGGAGATAAGCTTTATCTCGTCGAAAGAATCACCGAAGGGCTCGCCGTAAAGCTCACACCAAACCTTTTTGTTTTCTTTATCTATCCATGTGAATACATAGATGGGGGAGGACGTGTTATTTGTCCACGTGAAGTCGATGCGTCCGCTGTCTATGGTTGCATCAAGACCGCCCTCTACATAACCGAGTTTGCTTGAATGTGCCTGACGGTAGTCTATTTGATAATCTGCTTTCAAAACAGCCTGATATATTGTGCTTGATACCTGGCATACACCGCCGCCGGGCTGATCTTCGTTTGCGGCACCGCCGTCTATAACGGCAGGGGCTAACTGCCAGCCGCCTGCAAGCGTGCGGTAGCCGAGGAGGGTATTTGCCGAAAACTGTTCGCCGGGCTGAAGCACTGTGCCGTAAATAAGACCTGTTGCCTTTGTCATGTTATGCACACGGGTTGCTCTTCCGTAGTTTCCGCTTGCATATGATGTAGAAACGCTTGAACGCAATACAAGCTTTTCTTTTATATCGGCTACTGTTACGGAAGCAGGTGTTATTTCAGCCGGAAGCTCAAAGTATGAAAAGTCACTGTTTGCAATACGTTCCTGCAGCTGTGCAATGAATGCTTCACGGTCTATTACAACGCCGTCCTTTGCTTCAACAAAATCAAAGCGTAAATCTCTTATATCTGTAATCGAGCCGTCTTCGGGCAATCCTATATTGACTGTGTCATAAGCATTGATTCCCTTTGTTTCGCTCATGGGAAGCTCTTTTATTGAGAAAGTAGCGTTTGTGGGAGTAGCTCCGAGCGTCTCGGAAAGCGTATCGAGATATTCGTTTACGGTTTGAGTATCCAATGTGAGCGAAAGAGTGAAAGCGTGGCCGTTTTCTTTAAGGTTTTCTATTTCCGAAAGAATAGCGGAAAGAGAATCATCGGGATTATGACCCAAAAGCATGGCAGATTGAAGCGTTTCGTCAACATTTGCAACTATGCCGAGATCTTTACTTGAAGCTACGAATGTTTCGTTCCCGGATTTTATGGTGAGCATTATGCCCTTTGTCATTTCAGAGGCTGTTTTTTCAAGTAATTCCCGAGCTTCCTCGAATGTTTTGCCGCTTATGTCTATGCCGTTTACCTTGATACCCTCATGGAATATGCCGGAATCGAGTATTTCCTGACGCTGCTCTTCACGCTGATGGGCAACATAGCGGAGCACACCGTAAACGCAGGTAAGCACAGCTACAAGCACAAGAAGAATAATAACGATTCTTTTTGATGACTTTGTTGCTTCTTTTGCCTGCTCTTTTTTAGGTGCGGCTTTAGCGGCAGCTTTTGCACTGCTGTTATTCTTTGCTTTTGAAGTTGTCTTTGATTTGTCTTTTGCTTTTGCTTTACTGCTTGCCATTGTGGTTTGAAAATCTCCGATTTATTAAAAATATACTTTTCTATACGACAACATTATTATATTTATGCAGTCGAAATAAGTAAAGCGACTGAAGTTTTTTTAACTTATAGTTCATACTTTGACTGTTTTTGCACTTTTTTGACGTACTTCAACAAAAAAGGACTTCTTTTGCAAAAAGTCCAAAGTAAATAAAACGCTACGGTATTTTCAAACAAAATCAAAGCACAAATCCGCCGTTGGGGCTTATGACCTGACCTGTGAGATATGCGGCTTCACTTGATGCTAAGTACAGCATGAGCGATGCAACCTCGTCTGCCGTACCGAGCCTGCCCGACGGTATTTCTTCTTTTAAAGCTAAGAGTACGTCATCGCCCAAATTGCGGTTCATATCAGTGTTTATAACACCGGGAGCAATGCAGTTTACCGTTATGTTTGACGGTGCAACCTCTTTTGCGAGTGCTTTTGTAAAGCCTATAAGTGCCGCCTTTGAAGAAGAATAGGCAACCTCGCACGAAGCACCCACCATGCCCCAGATGGACGAAACATTTATTATTCGCCCCTCTTTAAGGCTTATCATTGAGGGCAGTATAATGCGTGTGCAGTTATATGTTCCGTTGACGTTTACGGCAAAAATATTGTTCCAAACATCTTGAGAAGTATCCTGAAAAACAGCATTGTATGCAATTCCGGCATTGTTTATGAGTACACGCACTTTGCCGAGTTTTTTTTCAACCTCGCATATGTTGCGTTCCATGTCCGACAATGAGGCAACATTGCCTTTTACAAGCGTGCATATGCCGCCCGACGATATTATTTCATCAGCCACTTTTTGTGCTGCTTCATCATTGCTTAAATAGTTTATGCCCACTTTATACCCTGCTTTTGCAAAGCATTTGGCGGCAGATGCACCGATACCTCTTGATGCACCCGTAATAAAAACAGTACCTTTCATTGCAATACCTTTCGTATGAGAAAATGCAAGCTTTTTCAATGACTAAGATATCACAGCTTTGCTTGCTTTGGCAAGCGTACACTACTTTTGCTTCTGCACTCCGTTTGCGTCTATATATGTGTCGCCGTCAAGCAAAAGCTCGCTTATGGTCACAAATTCATATCCTTGAGCTTGAGCTTCTTCTATAAGCTTGGGGAGATATTCTTTAATTTTGAATCCGTTGTTGTGGCAAAGTATTATCGAACCGCTTTCAAGCTTGGGAAGTACGGTATCGAGTATCGTTTGAGCACTTCGTTCTTCCTTCCAGTCTATCGTATCGATATTCCACTGTAAAATTTCATAGCCCAATGAACGAACCGTAGTTATTACATGGTCGTTGTATTCGCCGTAGGGAGCACGGAAAAGTACGGTACGCTTGCCTGTGATATTTTCCATGAGCTTTTCAAAATCGTCAAGCTCTTTTTTTATCTGTTCATCGGAAAGCGTGTTCATGTGGGGGTGTGTTGCGGTATGGTTGCCAAGCTCATGCCCTGCATCGGATATTGCCTTTACATCATCGGCATATTTTTCAGCCCAAAAGCCGCAGAGAAAGAATGTTGCCTTAACTCCGTATTTATCAAGTGTTTCGAGTATGAACGGTGTTTTGTCGTCCTCCCACGCCGCATCTATCGTGAGAGCGATTTTTTTGTCGTCACGGTCAACGCTGTATACGGGAAGCTCCTTTTTTTGACCTGCAAGCACTGTAAGCTCATAATCCTCGGAAGAAGAAAGAGATGCACTTACTTTAAGACTGTCATTGTCAATATCGGTCGAAGCGTTGCCGAATGAAAAAGAAAGCAAAATGATTATTGCAGCTATTATTGTAGCAGCAATGGACAGACCGATTATGAGTGTGCGTTTTGTGATTACGAATATACGCAAGGCTTTTACCTCCAATGCTTTATTGCCTAAACGGTGTAGGTATAGCATTTATATGCAGCTTGTGATAAAATCATGACGATGGAAATACAAGGCATTATCAAAACAATAATATACCGTAACGAAGATAACGGTTATACGGTGCTGGAGCTTGCGGACGAGTCGGGCGATGAAATAGTCGTGGTCGGCACGATGCCGCTTGCAAGCGTGGGCGAAAAAATAATCGCAGAGGGTGATTATGCGGAGCATAGGGCATACGGAATGCAATTTAAGGCTCAAAGCTGCAGAACGCTTGCTCCGTCCACTTTAAGTGCACTTATATCCTATCTTTCCTGCGGCCTTATAAAGGGTGTCGGCGAAGCTACCGCACAGAATATAGTAGCAACATTCGGTATGGAAACGCTCGATATTTTGGAAAATGACCCCGCAAGGCTTGCTGAGGTGCCGGGAATAGGTGCATCACGTGCAAAAACCATTGCCGCATCGTTCATGCTTCGCCGTGATATGCGTGATGTAATGCTTGCGTTGAGTGAGTACGGTGTAAGCGTATCGCAGGCAATGAAGCTTTATAAAATATACGGTGCCATGTGTCTTGCAAAGCTTAAAGAAAATCCCTACCGATTGGTGGAAGATGTTGAGGGAATAGGCTTTAAAACTGCGGACAAGCTTGCACAGAATGTAGGCGTGGAAAAGGATTCGTCGTACAGACTGCGTGCAGGTGTAAAATATACGCTTTCGTGGGCGGTTCATGAGGGCCATACCTGTCTGCCGTATGAAAAGCTTGTTCAGGTAGCGTCCGATATACTCGAAGCTGAGATACTTAAAGTTGAAAAAACGGTCGATGAAATGGTAATGAGCCGTGAGCTTTCAAATAAAATCATCGGCGGCGAGCAATGTATTGCACTCCATATGATGGACCATATAGAAAGGGAATGTGCAAGGTTTATAACGGTGCTCAATACACCGCCCGTGCAGAATCGGTTTTATTCGATTGAGGACGGTATCGCATCGCTTGAAAGAGAATTTGAAATAGAGCTTGCTCCGTCGCAGAGAGAAGCGGTAATTCAGGCACTTACAAACGGAGTAATGGTTATAACGGGCGGTCCCGGCACAGGAAAAACAACAATACTCAAATTTATAATACGACTCTTTGATAAGCTGGGTATGGAGTGTGAGCTGTGTGCACCCACGGGCAGAGCGGCAAAGCGTATGAGCGAAGCGGCAGGCAGGGAGGCAAGAACAATTCACCGTATGCTTGAATTGGGATACGGCAAGGAGGAGTTCATGCGTAACAGCGAAAACACGCTTGATGCCGATGCAATAATAGTTGATGAAGCATCAATGGTAGATGTGCAGCTTATGCACGCATTACTTCGTGCTCTAAATGTGGGTACACGTCTTATAATGGTGGGCGATGCAGACCAGCTTCCGCCCGTCGGTGCGGGAAACGTGCTTCACGACATAATAAACAGCGAAGCCGTGACGGTGGTAAGGCTAACCGATATTTTCAGACAAAGTTCAAGAAGTGCCATCGTTTCAAATGCACACAGAATAAATACGGGAAAACGAATCGACCTTTCAAATAAAACTCCCGATTTTATATTTGAAGAGATACAGAATGCTCCCATGACGGTAAAACGCATAACCGCACTTTGCATGGGTAAAACGAATAAGCTTTTGACAAATGACCCGTTAAAAGACGTTCAGGTGCTGTCCCCCATGAAAAAGGGCGAAGCAGGCGTTATAAATCTGAATTTAAAGCTTCAGCAAGCGTTAAATCCCCCGGAGTATAAGAAAAAAGAACGCAAGGTGGGCGATGTTGTGTTCCGCGAGGGCGATAAGGTTATGCAGATAAAGAACAATTACCGCCTTGAATGGAAAAAGACACAAAGAGGGCGGCTTGTTGAAACGGGCGAAGGTGTTTATAACGGTGATATGGGCACCATCATGAAAATAGACAGTGATGCTCAGATAATGCAGGTGCTCTTTGATGATGAAAAGCTTGCCGAATATGAGTTTTCGATGCTTGACGAGCTTTCGCTTGCGTATTGCGTTTCGGTGCATAAAAGTCAGGGCAGTGAATTTCCGATTGTTATATTGCCCCTGCTTGGCGGACAGCCCATGCTGATGACCAGAAATCTTCTCTATACTGCCGTAACACGAGCAAGAGCACAGGTTTATATTGTCGGGAGAGAATACTGTATAGACAGCATGATAAACAACACAAATGTAAAGAAGCGTTACAGTGCCTTGGCTGATTATCTTAAATACGGCGGATAATATAAAATATAAAATTTTAAAAAGCGGTGTTTTCGATGCTTTTTGTGTTGAAAACAAAAGGGTTATGTAGTACAATTACGATAATAGGGCGGATATGGCTCTGAACGAAGGAGTTTTATGTTGGATTGTTTAATATTCTTCGTTGATACATAAGAGAACGAATCGCAAAAGGAGTTTGCAAAAAAATGAGTTTATTTGGCGGCGTTATTTCAATCAGTAACATTTCCACCTTACTGTTTGTGGTTTTCGCAGTTCTTCTTGTCGGTTATGCACTCGGAAGAATTACGATAAAGGGCATTTCACTCGGTGATGCCGGCGTATTTATAATTGCTCTTGTATTCGGAGCACTTTTTTTCAACGTTAACGGTTCGGGTGAGCTTATTTTCGACGCTTCGTCAAAGCCGTACGATTTCAACAACGGCTTGTCAATAATAGAAAGCTTGGGACTTATTCTTTTCGTTACATCGGTAGGTTATATTGCAGGCCCCAAGTTCTTCGGCAATTTCAAGAAAAACTTTAAGTCATACGTCCTTTTGGGTGTTGTCATAATACTCGCAGGCGGTCTTGCCGCAGCCGGATGCATCCATGCTGGTGAGGTTATAGGTTACGGCTCAACAATCGAAACTCAGGACGGATTCGTTGCAATGATAGTCGGCTTGCTTTCGGGCTCGCTCACATCAACCCCTGCGTTCTCGGCGGCAAAAGCAACCGTTGCTTCCGAATATACAGGTCTTGTTTCGGTAGGCCACGGCATTGCTTATATCTTCGGTGTTATCGGCGTTGTGCTTTTCGTTCAGATAATTCCCAAGCTTACAAAAGCAAATATGGACGAGGAAAGAGCAAAGCTTGTAATAAAAGAAGAACAGAGCAAAAAGAACGGCGTTGCAAAGCTCTTCGATATAGACCATATGGGCATTGCAGGCTTCTCACTTGCCGCAATACTGGGCACATTTATCGGTCAGGTAAAGATTCCGCTTTCAAGTGCAGGTCTCAGCGGAACCTGCTTCTCGCTTACCACAACGGGTGGCTGCTTGCTTGTAAGCTTGATTCTCGGGCATTTCGGACGTATCGGCAAAATCAATATCATGCCTGCACAGAGCACCTTGAAGCTCTTTAGGGAATTGGGACTTGTTCTCTTCCTCGTGGGTGCGGGTATCCCCGGCGGTGCAGAGTTTGTTGCAAACTTCGATCCTATGTATTTCGTATACGGTATCGTAATGACGATAATTCCCATGATAATAGGTTATCTGTTTGCAAAATATGTGCTCAAGCTCAGTCTGCTTAACAATCTCGGTTCAATCACAGGCGGCATGACAAGCACACCTGCACTCGGAACATTGATTTCAACCGCAGGAACAGAGGACGTTGCGGCGGCTTATGCGGCAACATATCCCATAGCACTTATTGCGGTCGTTTTGGTATCGCAGTTCCTCATAATTTTGTTCTGATACATATAAATTAAGCGAAAATAAATCGCAGCCGTAAAGCACGGCTCGGTTTTAAAAATTTAAATTAAAAGAGAGAGGTTATTTAGAATGAAGAATGTTGATTTGAGTAAGTACGGCATCAGCGGTGTAACGGAAATCGTTTACAATCCGTCATACGAAGAATTGTTCGTAGCAGAAACAGATCCTTCCCTGGAAGGCTATGAAAAAGGTCAGGTAACAGAGCTTGGTGCAGTTAATGTTATGACAGGCATCTACACAGGCCGTTCACCTAAAGACAAGTTCATCGTTATGGACGAAAACTCCAAGGACACCGTATGGTGGACAAGTGATGAGTTCAAGAACGATAACCATCCCTGCAGTGAAGAAACATGGGCAGCACTTAAAGAGATCGCAATAAAAGAGCTTTCAAACAAGAAGCTTTATGTTGTTGACGTATTCTGCGGTGCAAATGCAGATTCACGCATGGCTATCCGTTTCATAATGGAAGTTGCATGGCAGGCTCACTTTGTAAAGAATATGTTCATTGCTCCCACAGCAGAAGAACTTGAAAACTTCGAGCCCGATTTCGTATGCTACAATGCATCAAAGGCAAAGGTTGAAAACTATAAGGAATTGGGACTCAATTCCGAAACAGCAGCAGTATTCAACATCACATCACGTGAACAGGTCATATTGAACACATGGTACGGCGGCGAAATGAAGAAGGGTATGTTCTCAATGATGAACTACTACTTGCCCCTCCGCGGCATGGCTTCAATGCACTGCTCCGCAAATACAGACATGAATGGCGAAAACACAGCTTTGTTCTTCGGTCTTTCGGGCACAGGCAAGACAACGCTTTCAACAGATCCCAAGCGTTTGCTCATCGGTGATGACGAGCACGGTTGGGACGATAAGGGTGTATTCAACTTTGAAGGCGGCTGCTATGCAAAGGTTATCAACCTTGACAAGGAATCCGAACCCGACATTTACAACGCAATCAAGCGTAATGCTCTCCTTGAAAACGTCACTGTTGACGAAAACGGCGTATGCGACTTTAAGGATGCATCCGTAACAGAAAACACGCGTGTTTCCTACCCCATAGACCATATCGAAAAGATAGTACGCCCCGTTTCGGCTGCACCCGCTGCAAAGAATGTTATATTCCTTTCAGCTGACGCATTTGGCGTATTGCCTCCCGTTTCCGTTCTCACACCCGAGCAGGCTCAGTATTACTTCCTCTCCGGCTTCACATCCAAGCTCGCAGGCACAGAACGCGGCATCACAGAACCCACACCTACATTCTCCGCTTGCTTCGGTCAGGCTTTCTTGGAGCTTCACCCCACAAAGTATGCAGAAGAATTGGTTAAGAAGATGGAAGCAAGCGGTGCTAAGGCATACCTCGTAAACACAGGCTGGAACGGCACAGGCAAGCGTATATCCATTAAGGATACTCGCGGAATCATCGACGCTATACTCGACGGTTCGATCCTTAAGGCAGAGACAAAGACTATTCCTTACTTCAACCTCGCAGTTCCCACAGCATTGCCCGGTGTTGACACAGGTATCCTCGATCCCCGTGACACATACGCAAACGCAGAAGAATGGGAAACAAAGGCAAAGGATCTTGCAGGCCGCTTCGTAAAGAACTTTGTGAAGTACACAGGCAACGATGCAGGTAAAGCACTCGTTGAAGCAGGTCCCCAGTTATAAGATTTAAAAACACACAAACAAACCCTCGGTCACAAGTTGTAGCCGAGGGTTTCTGTATTTCGAAAAAGTACTGACGGGACTTTTAGGATAGCTAAACAAAATGAGAAAAACGATTCTATAACCAAAACCTCCGACATATGCATAAGCATAATGCATAGAGTTTCGGGGGTGTTTTATTATGTATGCATATATCGAGGAAAGAGTTTTGCTTGCCGCACAGTATATTATAGAAAACAAAGCAACGGTACGGAGTGCCGCAAAGGTGTTT
>JAZNWT010000206.1:0-7984 GCA_045593465.1 Clostridia bacterium | reverse complement strand
CACGGCGTACATTTTCAGCGGGAGCCGCACCTACTACCGCACCTATTTCCATACGCTTTGCGGCATAGCCGTCATGATAAAGCTCGTCTACCATGCCCGTTGCAAGACCTATCTGGTTGCCGTATGAGCTGTAACCCTGTGCCGCTGCCGTTACTATCTTACGTTGGGGAAGCTTGCCGGGGATAGTTTCGCTGGCTTTTTTGAGCGGATTTGCCGCACCCGTAACACGCATTGCCTGATAAACATACGCTCTGCCCGAAAGGGGATCACGGATTGCACCGCCGATACAGGTTGCCGCACCTCCGAAAGGTTCTATTTCCGTGGGATGGTTATGCGTTTCGTTCTTGAAAAGCAAGAGCCAATCCTCTGTTTTACCGTTTACATTTGCCTTTATTTTAACCGTGCAGGCGTTTATTTCTTCGGACTCGTCAACATTCTTAAGGTCACCCGTATGCTTTAAATATCTGCCTGCTATTGTGCCTATATCCATAAGGTTTATGGGCTTTGTTCTGTTAAGCTCGCCCCTTATTGCGATATAGCGTTCATATGCCTTTTGTACTTCCTCATTTTCAAATTCAACACTGTCTATCGTTGTGAGGAATGTCGTGTGACGGCAATGGTCACTCCAATATGTGTCTATCATGCGTATTTCCGTTATTGTGGGATCACGCTTTTCTTCTGCAAAGTATGCACGGCAGAACTTAACATCGGCCGCATCCATTGCAAGACCGTATTTCTTTATGAATGCAGGAATTTCATCGTCCGTCATACTTATAAAGCCGTTAACTGTTTCGACTGTTTCGGGTATCACGGATTCCATCTTCAAGGTTTGAGGAAGCTCGTTTGAAGCTTCACGGCATTCTACCTCGTTTATAAGGTGCTTCTTTATTGCGGCAACTTCCTTTTCCGTAAGCTTGCCAAAGAGCATATAAACCTTTGCAGTACGAACCGTCGGGCGTTCCTTGCAGGAAATAAGCTGTATGCACTGCGATGCACTGTCCGCTCTCTGGTCGAACTGTCCCGGAAGTGATTCCACTGCAAATATTACACTTGCTTCCGTTTTGGGAAGCTCAAAATATATGTCATCAAGCTGGGGTTCGGAGAAAACATTTTTGCAAGCACTTTCAAAAAGCTCTTCTTCTATGTTTTCGACATCATAGCGGTTGAACAACCGCACATCGGTTAATCCCTCTATCATGAGCTGGGAAACGATATCGTTCCTTATTGCCGCCGCTTCGTTTGCAAGGCCCTCTTTCTTTTCAACAAAAACTCTGTATACCATATTTTCTCCTCTATGCTTCCAATGCTTTTTTACCGATATCTTTTCTGTAAAAAGCATCCTCGAAGCTGATTTTCTTTACTTGTTCATATGCACCGCTTACTGCCTGTGAAAGATCGTCTGCACGAACGGATACGCCAAACACTCTGCCGCCGCTCGTTACAAGCTTATCACCCTCAAGCTTTGTTCCTGCATGGTAGACATATGCATCTATACCGTCTTCAAAGCTTATCTCACAGCCCTTTTTGTAGCTTGTAGGATAGCCGCCCGATGCGATTATTACGCAGCAACAAGCACCGTTTTCAAATTCGACATTTATGTCGGCAAGCTTTTCATCCTCTACCGCCATCATTATATCGAGCAAGTCCGTTTTGAGCATGGGCAAAACAACCTGTGTTTCGGGATCTCCGAAGCGGCAATTGTACTCTATAACATACGGACCGTTCTTTGTTATCATAAGTCCGAAGTACAAACAGCCTTTAAACCGTCTGCCCTCGTTGTTCATTGCATTCATTGTGGGCAGGAATATTTTTTCCATGCACTCACTCGCAACTTCATTTGTATAAAACGGATTCGGAGCAATAGTTCCCATGCCGCCTGTGTTAAGCCCTTCATCGCCGTCAAACGCACGCTTGTGATCCATCGATGAGAGCATAGGCACCACTGCATTGCCGTCCGTAAACGCAAGCACGGAAACTTCCGGTCCTTCCAGAAACTCCTCTATTACGATGCTGTTTCCGCTTTCACCGAACATGCCGTCCTCCATTATCGACTTGACTGCATCCATGGCTTCCTGCTTATTCTGTGCAATTATTACGCCCTTACCGAGTGCAAGACCGTCCGCCTTTATTACAGTGGGGAATTTTTCGCACATTTCAACATACTCAAGAGCCTTTGAAGCATCATCGAAAACCTCATAAGCCGCCGTGGGTATATTGTATTTTTTCATGAGTGCTTTTGAAAAGACCTTGCTTCCCTCTATTATGGCGGCATCTTTTTTTGGTCCGAAGCACTTTATTCCTGCCTCGTTCAATGCATCAACCGCACCCATTACCAACGGGTCATCGGGAGCAACTACCGCAAAATCAATGCCCTCGTTCTTTGCAAATTCAACGATTTTATCAATTTCCTTTGCACCGATGTTCACGCACTCGGCATCCATAGCTATGCCACCGTTACCCGGAAGTGCATATATTTTCTCCGCCTTGGGATTCTTTTTTATGCTCTTTATTATAGCGTGTTCGCGTCCGCCGCCGCCGACAACCATTATTTTCATGGTTTTACTGCTCCTTAAGTTTTTATCAGTGATGGAACAATCTTGCTCCCGTAAATGCCATTGCTATACCGTACTTATTACAGCATTCGATTACGAGGTCATCTCTTACCGAGCCGCCCGGCTGTGCTATATAGGAAACACCGCTTCTTCTTGCTCTTTCGATATTGTCCGAGAACGGGAAAAATGCATCACTGCCTATCGATACGCCGTTTATCGTGTCAAGATACGCTCTCTTTTCCTCTGCCGTGAGGGGCTCGGGGCGTGTTGCAAAGAAGTTCTGCCATACATCATCGCCCAAAACGTCTTCGCTCTGGTCCGAAATATAAACATCTATAACATTATCTCTGTCAGGTCTGCCCAAAGTTTCGGCAAAGGGAAGATTCAAAACCTTTTCGTGACGGCGGAGGTGGAATATATCCGACTTCTGCCCTGCAAGTCTTGTGCAGTGTATACGCGACTGCTGACCTGCACCGACGCCCGTTGTCTGACCGTCGAATGCATAGCAGACGGAGTTCGACTGTGTATATTTCAAAGTAATAAGTGCTATGAGCAAATCACGCTTTGCACTTTCGGGAATATCTTTATTTTCCGTTACGACATTCTTAAGCATTTCAGCATCTATCTTAACTTCGTTTCTGCCCTGCTCGAATGTTATTCCGTAAACCTGCTTACGCTCCATGGGTTCGGGAACATAGTCCTTATCTATTTCAACTATGTTGTAAGTTCCCTTACGCTTTGACTTAAGTATTTCAAGTGCTTCATCCGTATAGCCGGGAGCTATAATACCGTCCGAAACCTCACGCTTGATTATCATTGCGGTCGTTTTGTCACAAACATCGGAAAGTGCAATAAAATCACCGAATGATGACATTCTGTCCGTACCTCTTGCTCTTGCATATGCACAAGCTAAAGGAGAATCGTCAAGACCTTCTATATCGTCAACCGCACAAGCCTTTTTAAGGTCCGCCGAAAGGATCTGCCCTACTGCCGCACCTGCGGGACTTACGTGCTTAAAAGATGTTGCCGCACACATTGATGTGGCTTCTTTCAATTCCTTTACAAGCTGATAGCTGTTGAAAGCATCAAGAAGATTAATATAACCGGGACGACCGTTTAAAACCTTTATGGGCAATTCACCGTTCTCAACATAAATGCGTGAGGGTTTCTGATTGGGGTTACAACCGTATTTGAGTTCCATCTCTTTCATTTTACGCAATCCGCCTTTTACTTGTTTTTGTTGATTATTATTGTTTCTTTTTCGTTCGTTTCGTTATCCGTATAGCGAACAAGCAATGAAACCTTATTATCCTCATTGAGTGAATTCCAGATTTCTTCGGCAAATGTCTGTGCATCGTCCGCAATTTCTACCGTTTTGGGCTCTCCCTCAAACGTGGGAATGGGATTACCGTCACACTTGTATGTGTGTATGAAATTTCCCTTGCCGAAAATGGGTTCATAATCAAATGTTTCACGCAGGCAAGTGCCCTCGTTATACTTGAGTATCGAAAGCTTGTAGCCGTCCTTTGTGACGATACCGCTTATTCTCGGTGTGAAATTGGGCTCGTCGGGCTCATACATACGTGTACGCAATGCACCCTCAAATGTGCCGCCTGCTTTCATGCCTTCGTAAACAGTATCCGTCTGGTCACCGTTTGTGATTATCGTCTTTTCATCAAGCACACGCAAGGGAGAATAGATTACAAGACTCGGGTCGCTGAGCTTGCTTTCATCGTAAGCCTTTATCATAACATCGTCACCGTTATTCAAAAATACACGGTTGCGGCTGTTTACGCTTCTGCCCATTATGAAATAAGCTATTGCACTCTTCTTGCCGTCCTTCGTGTAGCCTATGACTATTCCGCGTCCGGGATATGTATTTGCCTTCAAAAGTTCGCTGATTTTCATTATTTACTCCATTTCTGACAGACAAGCTCTGTCGCTTCGGGCAGTATCTTCCACTCTGCCTGTTCCATAACACGCCTTTGCAGTATTTCGGGCGTGTCACCATCCTGTATTTCAACGGCTTTTTGCAAAATAATGCTTCCGCCGTCGGGTATTTCGTTTACATAATGCACCGTTGCACCCGTTACCTTTACCCCGTATTCAAGTGCCATCTCATGCACATGAAGTCCGTACGCTCCCTTACCGCAAAACGACGGTATGAGTGACGGGTGCACGTTTATTATTCTGTTTGCATAGCGTGATGTAAAATCACCGCTCAATATTCGCATAAAGCCTGCAAGCACAATAATGTCGATGCTGTTTTCTTCAAGCTTTTCAATAAGCTCTTTTTCAAAGCTTTCGCCCTTTTTATTTATTACAACCGTATCTATTTCAGCATTCTTTGCACGTTCAAGTGCATACGCATCGGGATTATTTGAGATAACAGCCTTTATTCTTCCGCTCTTTATAATGCCGCTTCTTTGAGCATCTATCAAAGCCTGAAGATTTGTGCCGCCGCCCGATGCAAGGACTGCTATATTCAGCATATTACAACGCCCTCACTGCCTTTTGCAATCGTGCCCATTACATATGCATCAACGCCGTTTGCACAAAGTGTCTTTACTGCCTTATCCGCTTCGGCTTCGGATACGACAACGCTCATGCCGACGCCCATATTGAATGTGTTGAACATATCTCTTTCGGGTATATCGCCAACCTTTTGTATGAGGTCGAATATCGGGAGTATCTTCAAACTGCTCTTATCAACATGAACCTCAAAGCCATCGGGAATGCTTCTGGGTATATTCTCGTAGAAGCCGCCGCCGGTGATATGAGAAACCGCCTTAACCGTTACTTCGTCAATAAGTGCCAAAAGCGGCTTTACATATATGCGTGTGGGAGTCAAAAGTGCTTCACCCAATGTCATTGACAATTCGCTTTCATAACGGTCAAGACCTTTGTTTTCAATGTCGAATACTTTTCTTACAAGCGAGAAGCCGTTTGAATGAACACCGCTTGAAGGCATTGCTATAACAACATCACCTGCCGCAACCTGCTTATTATCGATTATTTTCTTTTTGTCAACCATGCCGACAGCAAAGCCTGCAAGGTCGTATTCGTCAACGGGATAGAAGCCGGGCATTTCTGCGGTTTCGCCGCCGATAAGTGCCGCTCCCGATTGAACGCAGCCCTCGGCAACGCCCGAAACTATCTGTGCGATCTTTTCGGGATAGTTCTTGCCGCAAGCGATATAGTCAAGGAAAAAGAGGGGCTTTGCACCGCAGCATATTATATCGTTTACACACATTGCAACGCAGTCAATACCGACCGTATCATGCTTGTCCATCAAGAAAGCAAGCTTAAGCTTTGTTCCAACGCCGTCAGTGCCGCTTACCAGCACGGGTTCTTCCATACCGCTTATATCGGGTTTGAACAAGCCGCCAAAGCCGCCTACATCGGAGCATACGCCGCTTGTAAGAGTCTTTGCAATATGCCCTTTCATGAGTTTTACTGATTCGTAACCGGCGGTTATATCAACGCCTGCTTTTGTATAACTTTCGGAAAAGCTTTTCATTTGTTCTTTTCTCCCTCGCTGATCTTTTTTGTGTACTTGCTTGTTTTTTCCTTTACGGGCGGTTCGCATATGTACTTGCCGGTGAAGCAACCCGTACAGAAATTAAGTTTGCAATCCTTTGCTATCTTTTCTACATTCTCAACCGTTATAAAGCCCACGGAATCAGCTCCCAATTCCTCTGCAAGTGCTTCACAGCTTTCAAAGCGGTTTGCGATAAGCTCTTTATATTCGGGAACATCGGTTCCGAAATAGCAGGGATACTTAAACGGCGGTGCCGTTACCCTTACATGAACCTCGGTTGCACCTGCGTTTCTGAGCAATCGGATTATTCTTGCACAGGTCGTTCCTCGCACGATTGAGTCATCAATCATCACAACTCGTTTTCCTGCAACCGTAGTCGCTATGGGGTTGAGCTTTATTCTTACTTTGTTTTCTCTGTCTGCCTGTGTGGGCTGTATGAATGTTCTGCCAATGTATTTATTCTTCAAAAATCCGAGTCCGTAAGGAATTCCGCTTTCTTTTGCATAACCTATTGCGGCATCTATGCCGGAATCGGGAACGCCTATTACAACATCGGCTTCTATCTTTTCCTGCTGTGCCAAGAATGCACCTGCACGAACTCTTGCTTCATGAACACAGCTTCCGTCCACGACGGAATCCGGTCTTGCAAAGTAAACAAATTCAAATACGCAGAGTGACTGCGGCTTTGTGTTGCAATGAGTCGTTATGCTCCTCATTCCTTTTCTGTCTATTACGACTATCTCGCCCGGCTCAATATCCCTTAAGAAAGTTGCACCTATACTATCAAGTGCACAGGTTTCCGAGGCAATAACAAAGCTGTTATTTATCGTGCCGATGCAAAGCGGATGGAATCCGTAAGGATCACGCATACCGATAAGCTTTTTGGGCGACATTATAACGGTTGAATATGCACCCTTGAGCTTGCCCATCGCCTCACATACTGCGTTCTCAATGGAGCCGCTCTTTAAACGTGCCGCAACCACTTCACTTGCAATTACTTCGGCATCACCCGTTGAACGGAATATAACGCCCTTCATTTCAAGCTCTTCACGCAGTTCACCGTAATTTGTGAGCATTCCGTTGTTGCAAAGTGCCATATTGCCCTTTATATGCGTAACTATAAGGGGCTGTGCATTGCTTCTTTTATCCTCGTCTTTTTTCATGCCGTAACGAACATGACCTATTGCCATATTTCCGTTACCTAAGCTTCTAAGCACTTCTTCCGTAAACACATCGTTTACAAGCCCAGCATCTGTATAACCCTTTATAACGCCGTCATCACAAACAGCTATACCACAGCTCTCCTGACCTCTGTGCTGAAGAGCATACAATGCATAATAAGCACTTGATACAACATCTAAGCCGTCATTACTGTATATTCCGAATACACCGCATTCTTCATGCAGCTTGTTTGAATTCATCAGTTTATTCCTCCGTTTAATGCGACATCCTTCTTCATTACTGCTTCCGCCATTGCTTTTCTGTGCTCACAAAGCTTATTTGCAAGCTCTTCATCTGATACAGCAAGCATCTGAGCAGCCAAAATCGCGGCATTTTCAGCACCGTTTATAGCAACCGTTGCAACCGGTATGCCCGACGGCATCTGTACCGTTGCAAGCAACGCATCAAGACCGTCAAGCGTTGATGATTTGATGGGTATGCCTATAACGGGAAGTGTTGTATGTCCTGCAATAACACCTGCAAGATGTGCGGCTTTGCCTGCGGCGGCAATTATAACACCGAAACCGTTTTTCTTTGCATTTGAAGCAAAAGAAGCAACCGCTTCAGGCGTTCTGTGTGCTGACATTATTCTGACTTCTGTTTCTATGCCGAATGATTTAAGCGATTTTATCGCCGCTTCAACCACCGGCAGATCACTGTCGCTGCCCAT
>JAZNWT010000205.1:0-2335 GCA_045593465.1 Clostridia bacterium | reverse complement strand
AGAAGATAGTTATCGTTGCAGGTTTCCAGGGTCTTGATAAGTACGACGACATCACAACTCTCGGCCGTGGCGGCAGTGATACTTCTGCTGTTGCAATTGCGGCGGCAATCCATGCAGACAAGTGCGAAATCTACACCGATGTTGACGGTGTTTATACAGCAGACCCCCGTATCGTACCCACAGCTAAAAAGCTGGACGCTATCACATACGACGAGATGCTGGACCTTGCAAGTCTTGGCGCAAATGTTCTTCACAACCGCTCGGTTGAGATGGCAAAGAAGTACGGCGTTAAGCTGGAGGTTAAATCAAGTTTTCAAAAAATAGACGGAACAATTGTTAAGGAGGCGGTTTCTGTGGAAAAAATGTTAATCAGAGGTGTGGCACGCGATAACGATGTTGCCCGTATTGCAATTATAGGTCTTGAGGATAAGCCCGGTATTGCGTTCAAGGTATTTTCACTTCTTGCAAAGAAGGGTATCAATGTTGATGTTATTCTCCAGTCTATCGGAAGATGTGATAAGAAGGACATTTCCTTTACCGTTACAAAGAACCATATGGCAGAGGCAATCAAACTTCTGGAAGCTGAAAAGGAAACTCTTTGCTACGAGGAAATCACCCACCGTGAAGACATCAGCAAGGTTTCAATCGTTGGTGCAGGTATGGTTAACAACCCCGGTGTTGCAGCAAAGATGTTTGAAGCACTCTATGATGCAGGCATCAATATCCATATGATTTCAACATCAGAAACAAAGATTTCTGTTCTTATTAATGTTAAGAACGCTGAAAAAGCTGTTCAGGCAATCCACGATAAATTCCTGATCTAATGACAGCTGTGTGCAAGCGAAGAATCATTCCGGTTCTTCGTTTGTCTTCGACAAATGTTTGTTAAATATATATCAAAGTAAATTATTTCTGCCCAAAAGCAGAGTTCAAAAAATAAACATAAGGAGGAATACCCAAAATGACAAGTTTATCAAACGGTTTTGTTTGTGTAATGGGAATGGGTACGGTTTTTGTCGGACTTATCTGCATAGTATTTATCTGTATGCTTATGAGTGTTGCTGTAAGAGCTTTTTCAAAGAATGCTCCCAAACAGACTGAAAATGCACCCAAAGCTGCGGCTACACCACAGACAGTTACACTTCCGCCGGCTGAAAAGCAGGCAATCGTTGCCGGAGTTTGTGCAGTAATTGCTGAAGAGCTCGGCACAGATGTAAGCAATATAAAAGTCCTTTCATTTAAAAAGGCATAAAACAAAACAAGAAATTATTTTTGGAGGTAAAACAAAATGAAAAAGTATAAAGTAAATGTAAACGGAACAGCATACGAAATAGAAATCGAGCTTATGAGCGAGACAGAAGCAGCAGCTACCCCTGCACCTGCAGCAGCTCCTGCGGCAGCACCGGCGGCAGCTCCTGCACCGGCAGCAACAGGCGAGGGCGAAGCAGTTGCAAGCCCTATGCCCGGCACAATCCTTTCTGTAAATGTCAAGGCAGGCGACGCTGTAAAAGCAGGTCAGGTACTTATGATTTTAGAGGCTATGAAGATGGAAAACGAAATTATGGCACCTGCAGACGGTACTGTTACAGCAGTTTCTGTAAGCGCAGGTCAGTCTGTTGAAGCAGGAACACCTCTTTGCACAATTAAGTAAATAAGAAAGGTAGTTGACCGACTATGAAAAAAAGAATTTTTGCAGCCTTTCTTGCGGTACTTATGCTTGTGTGCTCAATGGCAACCTGTTTTGCCGAGGATGCAGCTCCTCTTGCCGTAAAGAATCCGGCTTATGATGCTGAAACAAAAACTTTAACATTCTCTGTTGCAAACTTAACCAACGAAACAGTTTATATCAACACGGTTATGTTTAATGCAGATGCAAAAGCAGTAACCCTCGAATACCCCGGTGTTCAGTACGGCAGCGACCTTAAAGCAGGTGCTGAGGTTGAATTCAAGCTCAAGGCTGAAATCCCGAATTTTGATGCAAAGAATCCTCCGGCATTCGGACTTGCATTTAACTATGCGTTCCACAGCGCGAATGTTGACCTGACAAAGGAAGTGTCATTTACTGACTACAAAATCGACGACATCTTTGCAAATGATGTAACCCCTATGGGCGCAATCGTTAATTTCCTTAAGCAGACAGGCTTTATGGCAATTGTTGCAAACTGGAAGATTCTCGTTATGCTCCTTATCTCGTTTGTACTTATGTACCTTGCGATTGTAAAGAAGTTCGAGCCGCTGCTCCTTCTCCCCATCGCATTTGGTATGCTCCTTACAAACCTCCCCGGTGCAGAAATGTTCCACGAAGAACTCTTCGCAGACGGACATGTTCACTGGG
>JAZNWT010000204.1:0-3480 GCA_045593465.1 Clostridia bacterium | reverse complement strand
GAAAAGGACATTATCAATCACACGCAGGGCGAAAAGCGGGAGGAAAGCAAACAGCATATTTCAACAATAGACGAAGCGGTGCAAAGCATGCTTGACCGTATCAATTTCTACAAGCAAATGTACACCGCCGAAAACACAGGGTAGGCAACGGTGAATAATGGACGAAAAAACTCCGCAGTGCGGAGCTTTCGCATGACTTATTCACTATTGCCGGGGTATCGTTTCCCGTCATAAGCCGAAGCCGTTATATATCACCGTTATGAGTTATCTTTATACCCACAGCCGAGGGCATGGTGAAAGAGCGTATTGTCGAGGAAATGTTGCTTTTTTTGTCGGTCTGCATCAGTCCTTTGAAAAATGCTCTTTCAGACAGTCCCACAAGCCTAAACAGCATATTTGCGGCTCCGTCTATTGTGGGTACTTCGTCAAATATAATATCCAATGTTGCATCATCGTGGAATACGATTTTGATAATACGTGTATCGGGCGTTTCGACAAACGAACAAAGCAGGAAAAGCGTTTTTCCGTCATCGCTCCACAGACCGCGGGTACCTGTGATTTGCTTTTCGCCCTTGTGTACGGTGTGGGCATATGAGAATTCGCCGTCTTTTCTTACCGTAAGAGTGTTGCAAAGGGTATGCTCATAGATGGAAACACGGAGCGAATCGCCGTTTCTTGAAAATGAGAGCATATCTGCACCCGAAGAAAAGTTATTGTGCACTGCCTGCAGGGTTTGGGGCAAAAGCGAGGCGGCGTTTTTTGTAAGCCTGTATTCGGTGTTGTGTGCTTTGCTTGCCAAAAGCTCAAAAGCATCGGAAGATGCGGAGCATTGGCATTCATAGGAGCGAAGTGCGTTTTCTACGTCTTTTCCGAATGTATCAAGCACACGCAAGGAGCCGCTTAAAGCTTGCAGGTCACTGCGGGAGGGTGCGTCCGCCAAAAGAAAAGTGTGTGAGGAGCTTTCAAACAAGTCATAGACGGGGGACAAAAGCTCGTTTTGAGAAAACAGATTCGTGTTTGAGCTGAATATTGCCACAACTGCATCAAATTCGGGAATTACCACCACATATTGCCCGAATGCACCGTTGAAATGATAAGAGCCGTGCTTTTCGCCTATCCATATCTGATAACCGTAGCCGCCACGGGACTGTACGGACTTGCTTTGGGGGGTGGGTACGGTTGCACGGTTTATAAAATCCTCGCTCAGAAGCTGTTTGCCGTCAAACTTGCCTTTATCCAAATACAGCTGACCGAGTTTTGCCGCATCTTCAAGCGTGAGAGCAAGCCCCCAGCCGCCCTTTTCAATGCCACGGGGACACTTTTCCCACTCATAACTGCCTATGCCCAAGGGCTCAAACAGGCGTATGCGTAAATATTCGGATAAACTCATTCCGCTTTTTTTTACAACTGTTGCGGCGAGCATATATGTGTTGAGCGAATTGTAATCAAAACGCTCGCCCGGCTCGAATTTAAGGGAGGTTTCGCAGAATTTCTTTACCCAATCACCGTCAAGTGCACTTCCAAGCTCATTGAAGCGTGAGCCGCTTGTCATTGTGAGAAGATGCTCAACCGTCATGTCCTTTATCGGGCTTGAGAATAAAAACGACTGCCTGGGCATTTCGTCTGCAAATATGTCGCTTATTTTTTCATCAAGGCTCAAAAGCCCTTCGCTTTCAAGCATACCTATTGCCGTGCCTGTGAAGCTCTTGCTTAAAGAATACAGCATATGCGGAATATGTGCCCGATAGGGTGCCCAATAGCTTTCGTGTATCACCTTTTTATGGCGAATGACCATGAGCGAGTGTATCGAGAATTTACGGTTGTTTTTGTTTAAAAAATCCAAGAGCTTTTTTATTTCAAATGACGATACACCCTGCTTTTCGGGCGTTGAGCGTTCAAAATGTGTGCTTAAATCGGATTGCTCATCTGCCGTAAAAGGTGGCTTTTGCACTGTATAACCGTAATGCGGCAAGTCCTCCATATCGTGCCTTAAAAATTTTGAGATAAGGTCTACTGCTTTCATTTGAAGTGAAATATCCATGCTCAAAACTCCATTTGCTTAAAATAAAATAAGCCGCATTTCATGTTGAGAAAGGCGGCTTTGATTTTTTACTTAAATTATTCGTGGTCATGGTGGCAACCGCAGTCGCACTCATCGTCACAGCATTCGTCGTCCTCACAGTCACAGCAGCAGCCTTCGCTCAAACGCTGTTCGACTATCTCGGCAAGCTGATCCATTTTATCTTCGTCAGCAGGAACGAATTCTTCCATTTCGCCGTTTACGACAACTTTCATGATATAAACGTCCTGTTCGGGCATACATTCGCATTCTTCATCTTCGCACTCGCACTCTTCGTTAAGTACTGCAAGATCCATCAATACTGCATACTCGTCGCCTTCAAAATCAAAATAATCGATAACATCGAGCTCAAACTCGTTACCGTCATCATCTGTGAATGTTACGAAATCTCTTTCCATTTCCATAGTTAATTCAGTCCTTTCAATTATTTTCCTATTGCTTTTAATTTTACAGCAAAATCAATACTTTAGCAATAGGTGTGACTCTTATTTACATTCTTTGCACAATTCGATTTTTAAATTCACATTTATTTTGAAAAAAAGCGTATATTATATGCTTCACTGCACAAAATAGCAGGGAACAGATTAAGGAGGCATATTGAAATGAAAAAGAATTTGTCGATTTTATTGGTGCTGTTGACGGCAATAAGCGTAGCGTTTTTTGCTGTCGGCTGCGATATGGACGATATGCAGGGAGGAAACAACAATACATCAGCATCGCCTGACACTACCGGCAATACTGTTTTAAACAGTGACGGTAACCATACGGATATGATAGGCGACGGAGAAAGTGTAATCGAGGGATTCGTTGAAGGACAGGAAGTAAACGAAGCGGATATTCCTCAAAATATACTTACCGCAATCAAAAATGCGGGCGAGAATATGCTGATAAGCGGTATAAGCTATGCCACATATGTGGGCAAGCAGACATATCGTGTAATACTTTCCGAAACAGGTATGGGAACATCGAGGGAAATATACGTTAGTGCAAACGGTGAAGTAATTCCCACGGATTCTCAGGCATCACCCACCGCAAATGCAAGCAGCACTGCACAAAGCGGCTCTTCGCAAAGCGGCTCTTCACAAAGCGGCAATGCACAGAGCGGTACGTCTGCTTCGCCGTCAACAACTGCAGCAGAAGGCAAATAAGGAGCTTTTTCGCACGAAGATGAGCCGTTCCGTATCGGGACGGCTCTATGTGTTGCTTCGCAAATGAATAGTGAATAGTGAATAGTGAATAGTGGCTGTTAAAACTCCGCAGAGGCGGAGTTTTTTCGTTTTTTCGGCTCCCTGGTCAGAGGGAGGCAGGTATGTCGGGCTTTTTGGAGTAGGGGCGGATATCATCCGCCCGATTGCTCCGCATAGTTATATTGTCCTGCGGACAGATATCTCTCCCTCCGT
>JAZNWT010000203.1:0-6723 GCA_045593465.1 Clostridia bacterium | reverse complement strand
TCCGACTTGCTTTTGTAAAAGCGACGGAAAACAGGTGAAAGCTAAACAAATATCCACCATAGGTGATTTTCTGTATACAATAAACTTAAATCCTCCGTCACTTTGTCGTGACGGAGGATTTACAAGCTTTGCGGTTCTAAGCATAAAAAGCTCCGGTAGGGGCAGATTCCATATCTGCCCGTTCTACATTCATATGCCTGTTGCATATATCACCCGTTTTGAAAAACGGATAGATTAAAACCATTGGGTTCCACCCTGCAAAAAACAGTTTTATTGGAGAATTGCCTTCTGGAGTGCCGCAATATCTCTTGAATTCAATGCATCGTCTTCTCTTACATCTGCTGCTAAGAGATAAACGCCGGCAAGCTTTTGCGTATCCATAATGTGTTTTTGCATTCCTGCAATATCTCGTGAGTTAACAGCACCGTCACCCGTAACATCACCCACTATTACTATAGGGATCTGCATAAAGGCTGCACCGTTGCTCATGATACATACGCTGTCGCCCGTTGCTACTCTGTCGGAAGCTTGTTTCTCCTCACCGGCTTTGTCGATAACCGTAAGACTGCTCGGATTTACAAAGTTTTCAAGGAAATCAGCTACCTTTGTCTGTGCAGGTACTCCGTAGATATATCCGTCACGCATTATGTACTTGCTGTCACTGTTAAGGTTAATTCCTTCATTGGGTTTCGGAGTTATAACAGCCGATGCATCAACCACGTGCAAAGTTACGCTGTCTGAAGCACCGCTTATACTGCCCGTTGCCGTTATCGTAACATCGCCCGGCTTTAAGCCTATGACAGAGCCTTCGGAATCAATTACTGCAATGCTTTCGTCACTGCTCTTCCAATTCAGCTGTTCAGTATAACCGTAGCCGTTTTCGGAATATGCAGTTACCGTAAACAACATTGCTTTACCTACATGAAGACTCGACTCGCCCTGATCTATCTTTATTGTTTTTGTTGTGCCCACACGGTACACTGTCTGATTCCATGCGTAATCCGTTACTACGATATACAGATCATTGTAATTATCAGTAACGTCTGCACGTGCTTCCGTAAGTGCTCCGCGTGAAGTTTCATTACACACTATACGTTCAATTTCGTTCAGGTTTCTGCTTGTATCACAGATAAGCACATCGGAAATATACATATTGTCTTTTGCTCTGACAACAAGCTCCTTCCTGCCGTTTCTTTCATTGATATATGCAACATAAATTTCGGGAGCTTGAGTGTCTATAGTCAACGGGAATGACCATGTATCATTGTCATTGTCCGCACTGTTGTACCCGTCCCTTGCAAGAGCGGCTGTAACGGTTACGGTACACTCCGTTGAGTTTGCAAGCGTTTTGCCGTTCTTATCCGTGCCTGCCCACGGTTCTTTGTTACTGTCGGCAAATACGCAATGAGGAACTATAACACCGTCTGTTGCACTGTAAGTAGCTTTTGAAAGTGCATACTGTGTATCCTCATAATACACTTCGCCCGTTTTGTTATCCTTTATTGTGATCTTAAGATTCTTTGCACTACGCAAGAGGTTTACATACATTTCAAGCGAATCGTAATAACCGTCACCGTTGGGCGAAAGCGTATTGTAATCGCTTATGTAACCTGCCTCATCGCCCCAAACCGGGTTCTGACCTACATAGAATACGGTATCATTCATATCGTTTCTTGTTGTAATTGCAGCGTTGGGATATGTGGTGGAAGCTTTTTCCTCGGAATCGGAAAGCATATCCATATAATCCACGTCCTCAAACATGGGTGCCTCGTCCCAATCTCCGTAGAAAGCAAGGAACGGTACCGTATATCCGTATTCGGGGCGTGTGTCGGTGGAAACAATTCGCACAAAACCGTCAATGTATGCACCGTTTACAAACCCTTCGAGCATATACTTCATTGTCTGAGTAAGCGTTACGGTCACTTTTATAGCCTTCTCTTCGTCAGGCTGTAATGTGAATGTATCACCCACATTCGTTTGTATTTCGGTAAACCCGGTTATATCATTGTTGTACTGTGCAAGATTTCCGTCCTCGTCCATGGTGTCCGTAAGCACATTTGTTGTTAGTTTGAACGTGCCTGCAACATCCATATTGTTCTTTACCGTAAATTCTATTGTGTATACGCCTGTCTTTGAAGGATCATCACCCAATTCCGCCTTGGGAAGCTCATTGTCTTTAACTTTAACGATAAGACGTGCAAGACCTGCACTGTAAGCATCTATTACGCCTGCACCCTGCAATCTGGGAGAATAGTATGAGCCGTTTGAATTCTTGATAGGCTCTGCAGTGCTTATAAGCTGTGATCTTACAAACGTCGCAAACTCAGGCTGTGACATTGTAGCCATTGTGGAATTATAGTGCTTTTTCAAGAGTGCAACTGCACCTGCAACATGGGGTGAAGCCATGCTTGTACCACTCAGCATTCCATATTTTAAGCCTGAAACCGACGGATCGAGTGCCGAATAAATACTGCCGCCCGGAGCTGCAACATCGGGCTTAATAGACAAATCAGAGGTTACACCCCACGAAGACGTACTCGACATCTCGGTACTTTCGTCGTAAGCAATATACATCTTGGTTGCAGTAACGGTTATTTTTGTATCTGCCGCACTGTCGAGCAGTTTATTACCGTCCGCAAGCGATATAAATGCACACGGTATTTTTGCACCCTCAACACTTGCCGAAAGTTCTTCTTCTACATTGTTGAATATTATTGCACCGACGGCACCTGCTTTTGCCGCATTGTTTATTTTTTCGCTGAACTGAATATCGTTTCCACGCTGCATAAGTGCTATTTTGCCCGTGAGTGTTTTACCTGCAAACTCGCTTGCAGAGCCGTATCCGCAATATTCGATTTCGTATTTTTCACTTCTTGCAAGCGAATCAAACGCCGCAGATGCACCTAAACCGTCATTATATGCGATATTTGTGTTTGCACCGTTTATCAGAATACGGAATATATTGCTGTAACGCTTGGAATTATTAACGCTTCCTACGCTTATTATGCCTTCATATGAAGCAGGAGCCGCTACTGTTCCGTTGTCTATGTTTTCAACTTTGTTCTTATTGGTGCCCGATGTGTTGCCGTAGCCTGAGCCGCTTTCATTGCCTGCCGCACAAACAAAAACCACACCCGAACTTTCAATACGTTCAACTATTTTATTCAAAGGCTCAAGCTCTTCATTTCCGGCATAGTCGGTAAGTCCTGCATTCCAGCCGATACTCATATTCACAACATCAAGACCGAGCAAGACCGCATCTTCCATTGCCGCAAACATATCGGAAGTAGTACATTCTGCCTCGCCCTGACTGTTTATGGAGAATACTTTGAATATCAAAAGCTGTGCATAGGGAGCAACACCTGCAAATATAAGTCCGCCGTCATCTTTTTCGGCATGACCTGCCGCTATTGCCGCAACGTGTGTGCCGTGATCCGACAGCATACCGTTTCTTTCATTGTGGTTAACGTCGGTATCCTTTTGTGCATAGTCGAACACAAAGGGAAGCTTGCCGTTGTAATAAACATCGTCAACACTGAGTGAGCTCATTGCTTTTTCTGCATTAAGCTCGTTTGCATTAAGAATATTCTCTATTGTTACCTTTTTATATTTCGAAAGACGGGGCATTACCGAGAAAGCCTCATGGTCCATGTCTATACCTGTGTCAATTATGCCAATTGCCGTGCTTATTCCGTAGTTACTGCTTCCCCATTGATTTATCTCCGCTACACCCGACATAGCCGTGGCATTTTCCGTAGCAGGGAAAGCTACCGTTTGCTTTTTATCCAGATATACGTTTTTAACACCGTCCATTGCGGCAATTTCGTCAATCCTGCCATATGGGACGGAAAGTGCAACTCCGTTGAATATAAAAGTATAATTATATTTAGCTTCTACTTTCTCGCCGAGAACTTTTTCGCCTATGCTCTTTACAAAAGCATTCTGTGCGTTCGTAAGCGTGATATCAAGTGATTTTGCACTCTTGCTCATGGTCAAAGAAGCTGCCGTATCATATATTGCAGTTTCATCAAGCACGGGGGCACCTTCAAGCTCGATTATAACATCAACCTCTTCATTCTCATCATAGCTTTCGGACATGGACGAGATTTTATTCAGGTTTTCAGCCGCAAAGAGCGAAGATTCACGAATAGCTTTTATCTCTTCTGCGGTTGCCTCCTGAAGACAGCATACGATTTCTTCCTGTGCAAATACCAATGCAGCAACAGTAGACAAAAGCATCAATCCTGCCATTACAGCCGCAATTATTCTTATTGCTCGCTTGCTCATTACAATTCCTCCGTAAATATTTTTATCATTAAAACATCAGATAATCCTATTATGAATTATACTTAATTTCAAAAAGTGCGTCAACGTAAAAAGAACGGCATTTTTATGTACTTTTACATATCGCCGTTCTTTTTTTGCCTTTAAACCATTTTAAGGAACATATACAGTCTTGACTGTGCACCCGAACTGCCGTATTCAGTTCCGCAAGTAAGCAGGGTTATAAATATATCGTCGGTTGTGGGTATTGTGGGAAACTCATATTCCGACCTTTCAAGCTGAATATCTATCCATTCCTGTATTTCTTCTTCGGTTTCCTTATAATACGAATTACCCTTTGCATCCCTTGGCCACCACGTATTGTATAAAAGTGTTTTATTGGGCTCGTCGTGGGGGGTTTCATACATTGCGAATATCTCCCAGCGTGCTTCAACACCGTAGATATTTATTGTAAAAGCCCTGCCGGAATATGTTGAAAAATCAGGCAGAGCATCTGTCAGTATATCGTCACAGTATTTCGCTTCACATTCCGTACTTCCCATATTGTATTCCTGAACATGATGCAAATCATGGAACATTCTGTTGCTCTTTGCCTTTCTCATGTTATGAGCGGTTATAACATTGTTTTTTGTAAAACAGTTATAATACGCATACACCGCACCGTGTTGGGACGAATTGCCCAGGCGGTCATGCGTGTTGTAAAACAAAATATCCGAATTATACATTACGGGGTGGTCTATCTCTGTTCCGCTTACTTTTATCCAGCCCACCGTTTCTTCGCTTTCGGCTTTTGCCTGAGCTATTTTCTCGCCGTATTCATCAATCGATATTGCGGTAAACTGTAATATTTTGCTTGTGCCTGCAACGTGTTCTCTTATTGCCGATACGGAATGCTCGTGAACTTTGTCACCGTTTGCGTAAACCGTTGCAGCCACAAGATATGCACCCTTAAGCTCAGCTGTACCGTTGAGATGATTTTCAACAGCAACCGCATCTGCCTCGGTTATATCGCCGCCACCGTCGGCATCACCTATTATTGCAACCGTTGCATAATGTGTGCCGCCAACATATATATCACAGCCTGTATGTATAATCTGGTCTTCAGTCATATCGCCGTTTGCGTCCTTAACCACAACCTCAGCACCCGTAATGTCGGACATTATTGTTATAAGTCTTGCTACCGTAGTTTTGGGTGCAAATCCTGCAAGTGAACCCGACCTCAGGTACGGTCTTAACAGCCAACCGTCAACCTCGCACTGAAGCTCTGAATTAAAGCCCGTTGTTTCAACGCTTCCGTCCTGCTTCATATAAACGATATGGTTTGTACCAACAGCACAGGAAACACCGTAATTTATGCCCATTACATCGGTATCAACGGGTGAGCAGTCAAAAAATCCGATATCCTGCATTGCAACAGACTTTCTCTCACCTGCATATATTGCAGTCATATCATGCCAGCCTGCAACATTTATCTGCTCAAGGTCAAATGCACCTGCGGCATATGCAGTACCATCCTTTGTTAAAGCAAGCGTATGATATCTTGCAGTGTCTATCATTGCAACGTCGGTCCATTCTTCAACAACACACTGTCTTGATGAATTATCACCTGCGGCAACAACCGTACCGTCCTTTTTCAAGCCAATGGTGTGGTTAGCATCTGCCGCTATCATGGTTATATCCGTCCATGCGGAAACATCGCACTGTCCCATTGAGTTATCACCTGCGGCAACAACCGTACCGTCATTTTTCAAACCGACAACGTGTGCGTCACCTGCACTTACCATAACTATACCGCTCCATGCCGAAACAGCATTCTGTAACGCTTCGTCACTGCTCGTTGTATATGCCTTACCGTCCCACGATGCACCGACGGTCATTGTGTCGCTTGCGTCAACATGAGCAATGTTCTCCCAATCGGAAACATTACGCTGACCGTTTTCATTGCTTCCTGCGGAAATAACAGTGCCGTCACTTCTTAAACCTATACTGTGCTTCTTGCCTGCCGCAACCATACCGCTGCCGCTCGGCTCATAAATACTGTTTTCAAACTTAACAACGGGAATAACCGTGGGATTCGGCTCGTCCGTGCCCTGCTCCTTACAGCCTGCAAAAATACCTGTTGCCATCATCAACGCAAGAGCCAATGCCGCAATTTTCTTCATCTTATGTAAAACCTCCAAGTCCGACTTTATAACTTATTTCACGTTTATTGCCCATGTTACCACAATTACCGCCCTTTTGTATACCATGCCACTTAAATTTTACAATGTGTATACAAAAAATAGTCAGCTTTTAATTGAGCAAAACCTCCGTCACCTATAAGTAACAGAGGTTTTATTTCCTGTCAAGATTGTTATGATTATATGAGCAATTAGTACTAACAATAACAATCACGAATAGTGGGGCTGTAAAAAAACTTAGTCAAATCAAAGCCCATAA
>JAZNWT010000202.1:0-4823 GCA_045593465.1 Clostridia bacterium | reverse complement strand
AACGCAAGCTCGTGCCACACCTTGTCGGTAACTATATTATTGTTTACGTCCTGTGCAACAAAACCCACACTCTTTGCCTGTTCAAGCATTGAAAGCGACTCTGCTTCCCTGCCGTAAAACAGCACTCTTCCGCTTTTTTCGCCCTTGGGAGTCAATACGGGCTTTAAATGTCTTAAAAGCGTGGTTTTGGAACAGCCCGACTGACCGCAAAGAAGCAATACCTCCCCGTCGTTTACGGTAAGGTTTATATCGTCAAGTGCCTTTTTTAAGCTTCCGGGATATTTAAAGCTTAAATTTTCGATCTCAACACACGCCATGTTATTTCCTCCGTGATATTGACAGTTACCGGCAACATACACACAAGTGCAAACAATACATAAGTTATACAAGAAAATGCATTTGCCGAATTGATTATAAAAACGGGATAGAACACATATTTTATCTCTTTCATTGCACAGGCACAAACAAGCACTGCCGTCGAAAATACCGAAAACACTGTTAAAAGAACATCGCCCGTTCTGAACCTGTATCTGCTGTAAAGTGTGCGTTTTGTACTGTTAAAGCCTCGGCTTCGCATTGAATCGGCAGTTTCTATCGAACCTTCAAGTGCAAGCCCCGTCATTGCGGAAAGTATTGCGACAGAATTTTTTGCACGGTCTTTAAGCTTTTCTTTCTTTACTCCCTCGCCTATTCCCTGTCTTGAAAGTATTATCTTATTCATTTGCTGTTTAAAATGCGGAACGAACCTTAATGTCATTGATATTACAAGCGAAAGCGACGGAAGCAAAGGGGAAAACACATAAATAAGCTTGTCCGATGTTACCGTTGCATTAAAGCATGAAAACCACATAAGCACGGCACCGAACATTATGCTTGAATATATGCCGTAAAGTATCGATTCTTTTGTTATGGGATTATCGCTTAAATAAGTCAGTATTGTGATTCCCTCATGATTGAAAAGCGGATTTATGACCGCCGCAAAAAGCATGACGGGAAGCACCAATGTTAAAAGGAACTTAAAGCAAGCCCGTTTTTTCAAGAAGAAATTGTATATAACGGCACTTGCAAACGAAATTATGAGTATAACGGGGTGCATGACTATCATTGTGACAGCCATTATAAGCACATATAACCCGATTTGAACATATGGGTGTATGTCTGAAAATGCATCCCTTTTCATACGTCAGCTGTAAACCCTCCCAAGGTCTGCTCCCATATCACAAGTATAGTTTATCGCTATCGAATCACCGTTTTGCAAAACATAATCGCCCAAAGAGCAGTTGGGATAAATGCCGTTTACCGCATACATCCAGCCCGACATTCCGCCGCAGTCAAGCTCATATATGTTGTTTATGCCCTCAATGTAATAGCTGTTTTGCAACGCGGAAAAGGTGTATTCAAAATGGATTTTATTTTCTTTGAGAACCCGTACAACAACGTCAAAGACGGTTTCGCCCTTCTCAAATTCAATTTCGGGATTTGAGTATATAATCCCATTATCGCCCAAAAGCATGAGCTTGTTTTCATCAAAATCGTCAAGATTGTTCAATATATTCGAGCAGTCTATTTTAAGCGAGCAAACAAGCTCCTCTTTTGCTGCTTCGGTTGGAGTTGCCGTCTTTTTTACATATGGCGTTGCAGTGGGTGAATTTACCGTAGGTTCCGATGTTTCTTCTTTTGCCTGCGTTGTCTGTACGGTGGGCACAGAAGTTGCAGACGGAGCATCTGTTCCGTTCACGGACGGCGAATTTGCTTCCTGCGTGGGCAGGGGTGTATTCATAACCTCATTTTGTGTGCCGCATCCGAAAACACTTATTGCAATTATAAAAAGTACGCAAAGCAAACAAACCGTTTTATTTCTCATTTTTTATCCCTCTCCTCCCGAAATTATAAGCTTCTGCAGATGTGCTATATCCCTTGAATTTATTCTGCCATCACCGCTGACATCGGCTTGTTCTGTCTTTATTTCGACTCCCATCACCTGACGCTGGAGATACGCTATATCCCTTGAGTTTGTTTTTCCGTCGAGGTTTACATCACCAAAAAGCGTTTTTGTTTCTCCCAAAGCTATGTAAATATCGGGCAATACGCTGTACGCTTTTTTAACAAGAACTGCATTTGTGTTTGTATCCGTTCCGTCCTTACCTATGTTCCTGTGGGTAAGTAATTTTGAGCAGTACATTTCGGTATATATGTATCCGTTTTTTAAAGTGTATACATCGCCTTTAAAGTCGCTCGGCACACTAAGCTCAAGACTGTGCGTTTTTGCAAAATCATACTGCTTGCCCTTGCTTGAAAACTCGTTCAAAGCCTCGCTCTCATAAACGATTTTGTTCTGATACGGATTATATATTCCGCCCATTTTCGGTATGGGCATATACAGTCCGTCAATATGTATTTTTACGGTATCGCCCGGATTTATTATGCTTGAGCCGTTTGTGTTTTCAATATCAACGCTTACTTTCTTTCCTCTTACTATAAAATAATCCTCTTTGCCGCTTTCAAGCGTTATTCTCACGGCATTGTTTCCCTCATGAACGGGTATATCATAGTTTCCGTCTCCGAAAACCGACGCAAAATCGGCATTTTCACCGTCATTCAGGCTTAAAACCGCAACTTGCTTTATGCTGTCGTTATCAACATGGGGCATTATTGTGAAAATACCGTTTTCACCCGTGAAATAAAGCGTGTCCCTCTCGCTGTCCCACTCAAAGCCGATGTTTACGTTTTCACTTTCGCCGCCGACTTTAACTATTAAAGCTCCGTTTCTGTTTTTTTCGCTTGCACCGTATCTGCCTATATAGCGTGTATCGCCGCCTACGTCAACAGCTCCGTATGATACCTCGATTATTGCAATACCGTCATTTTTTGCAAGCAAGGCTGCACCGTTGTCGCCTGCGTTTCCCAAATCCTCGGTTTGTTTTATCGAAACACATTCCTTTCCATATATGACCTTATGTGAAAAATCGGGCTCAATAACCACATTTTCCGTGTCTTTATTTATAATTTGCCACGCATTGCGGTATGCTCTGTATGCATATTCCTCGCCTGCCTTCAGGTGAACGAAATTCTTGGCATTAACGCCTAAAAGCACGCTGTTTTCAAGCCTGTTTTCTATAACCGCAACATCGTTTTGAACAGCTGAAGCATCCTCATTTTCAGAGAATTCGACCGTAACGCTCTGCGGCATTTGAATATATCCCGTCTTTGTAATAAAACCGTCTTTTTCCGCTCGGTAGCTTAAAGCACCGCAATTTTCCGTGTTATAGGTGTAAATTATATTTTCGCCGTTTTGCACAACATCGCTTGGTTTTATTTCAACGCTGTTGTAATTGCTTTTCTGCGAAAAAAGCTTCACCGTTGCACCGTTTGGTGCCGTAATTTTCACAAGCTCCGCTTCATTTGCAAAAGCAAACGAAAACGAAACAGTCATCAAAACAAAGGTCAAAATAATCGCTGTAATTTTTCTCACCGTCATACCCTCCGATAAATAAAAAACCGTATCCACGCTCGGATACGGAAAAACGGCATACTTGCTTTTTCGATTCTCCTACCCAAGAATTCGTGAATTTAGGCAAAAATGCAATATCCTGACTTACGGATCAACCTTTTTCAAGCACCTTCTCACCTGAATTCAGGCAATGGTATAACGCTCGATAAGTCCCCGCATACAGTAGGGGCAAGCCTGTGTCGGCATCTCACCGACTTCCTGCATAACTGCTCATACTATTGAATTTTGTAGACATTCTATTCCAACAATACCGATATGTCAAGAAAAAAACACTCCTTATGAAGTGTTTACAAAGTTAAAACCGCACTATATAATATAGGTTGCAGATAAAGGAGTAAATTACAATGTACAAAAAAGTATCAACATCACTCGATTTTGTAGAACGCGAAAAAGAAACTCTTGAATTCTGGAAGGAAAACAAGATTTTTGAAAAGAGCGTAGAAAAAAGCCGCGGCAAAGAGCCGTACACATTTTACGACGGTCCTCCGACGGCTAACGGCAAACCCCATATAGGTCATATCCTTACACGTGCAATGAAGGATATAATTCCCCGTTACCGCACCATGAAGGGTTATGATGTTCTTCGCAAAGCAGGCTGGGATACTCACGGTCTGCCCGTTGAACTTGAAGTAGAAAAGCTTTTGGGGCTTGACGGCAAGGAACAGATTGAAGAATACGGCGTAATGCCTTTCATCGACGAATGTAAAAAATCCGTCTGGAAATATAAGACGGAGTGGGAACAGATGAGTGACCGTGTCGGCTATTGGGCAGACATGGACGATCCGTATGTTACCTATCACGACAATTACATAGAGTCCGAATGGTGGGCTTTAAAAACCATATATGACAAGGGCTTGCTCTATAAAGGTCATAAAATAGTTCCCTACTGCCCCCGTTGCGGAACTGCACTTTCATCACACGAAGTTGCACAGGGCTATAAAGACGTAAAAGAAACCTCTGCAACCGTTCGCTTCAAGTGTGCCGATGAAGATGCAAGCTATCTTGCATGGACGACAACGCCCTGGACTTTGCCCAGCAACGTCGGTCTTTGTGTGAACGAAAACGTAACCTACTGCCGTGTAAAGAAAAACGGCGAAGTTTTAATACTTGCAAAAGAACTCATTTCTTCCGTTTTGGGCGAAGAAGATGTAACGATAATAGACGAATTCCTGGGCAAAGAGCTTGTAGGCCGTCATTATATTCCCTTGTTTGAATGCACAAAAGCGGCTTGCGGCAAAAAGGACGGTCACCGCATAGTATGCGATGATTATGTTTCCATAAGCGACGGTACGGGTATCGTACATATTGCTCC
>JAZNWT010000201.1:0-8305 GCA_045593465.1 Clostridia bacterium | reverse complement strand
GCTATACGAATACCTTGGAGAAAAACGGCCTGTTAACTTCAGGCCGTTAGTCACATTTACCTTATTTTTTGTATGGGGAATACTTGTTTCAGGCAAAGCCTCACCTTTATTCTATATTTTATACTGTGCTTTCATTGCATTTTTAGCAGTTATAGCTCATGCTAATTCCTACAAAAATCTGCTCATATGCCTGTTAGGATTTATTGCAGGCATTATGCGTGTTCTTATAAATAACGCCACAAGCAATGCACTTAATTCTTTAATGCTGTCTTTTGCAGAGTTTTTCACTCCTATCAGAGATGCACTTACAATTAAAACCGCAGAGCTTTTCGGTGATGCGGCTGATGTTATAAATGCCATACTTTGGGGTGATAAAACCCATCTCATGCAATATCAGCGTGATGTTTTTGCTAATGCAGGCATTGCTCACGTTTTGGCACTTTCGGGACTTCATGTTTCCTTCTTTGTTGCTCTGTTTTACAAGCTGTTTCCGAAGCATTTCCGTAAAACCAAACTTATTTTCTGCTCATTATTTCTTTTAGCTTATTGCTGTATTGCCGCCTTTCCACCGTCGCTGATGCGTGCATCGATTATGACCGCACTCTATCTTACCGCTTCTGCTTTATTCATGCATCACGACAGACCGACTTCCATTGCTTTGGCGGCTTTAATTATACTTTTTATAACACCGTCGGAAATATTTGATTTAGGGTTTCAGCTTTCATTCGCTTCCATAATCGGTATTTTACTTGTATGCAGACCGATCGAAAACTTCCTTAAGCGTTATATTTCCAATTACCTTGCATCGGCAGTTGCGGTTACTTTGTCTGCCACACTTGGAGTTTTGCCGATTTCGTTACATTCATTTCATACATTTGCAACATACACACTCATCGGGAATATATTTTTGCTTCCGTTTGTTACTTTCCTTGTAATAACTGCATTCTTTGCTGTAATTATTTCGTTTATACTGCCTCCGATAGCTTCTTTATTGGTTCCTTTTGCAAGCTTTGCGTATGACTGTATATACACATTTTCCTCGTTTATTTCTTCACTTCCCTATTCTTTGATAAATATGGAAATTCCGCTTTTTATATCGCTGTGTATTTACGGTGCAATGTTTGTTTCATCTCAATACTATCTTCGTCCTTCTTACATAAAGCTTCCTGTAATTGCTGTAATATCTGTGCTTGCGTTGATATCCTGCTTGGTTATATAATTGTTTCATGGATTATAATGCTTTTTTCTCTGCAATAAAAAACAATTCCTTGAGCGGTGCATATCTATTACACGGCAACGAGGAGTTTATTAAGGATTCCGCATTACAAAGATTGCTTTCAACGGTTGATGAAACAGCCTATGACCTTAATGTGGGCTTTTTTGATGAACTCATAGTTTCAGACCTTATTGCCGCCGCAGAAGCACTCCCCTTCTTTGCAGAAAAAAGAATAATAATATGCAAACAGCTTCCCACATCTTCAGACGCAGAAAAGCTGCTTGATTATCTTCCCTCGCTTCCCGATACAACATTGCTAATTTTCTTTATCCGGGGGAACGCAGACGAAAAGCTTAATATAGTAAAATATTTCAAGAAAGAAAACCGGCTTATAACATTTGATACTCTTTCACAAGCCGATGCCGTACGCTTTGTTGTTTCAACGGCAAAAAAGCTCGAAGCCCCCATAACTCCTGCTGCGGCAAACAGAATAGTGGCTTTGTGCGGAAATGAAGCTTCATACTTAAATAACGAGCTTTCAAAGGCGGCAGACTATGTCGGCCACGGAGCCGAGATAACTTTGGAAGCCATTGCACAAGCGGTTACACCAAACATAGAATACCGCATATTCGATATGCTTGATTATTTCTTCAACAACAAAATGGCGGACGGGCTTCGTGCGTTAAACGCACTTTTAAACAACGGAAGTACGCCCATAAGCATTGCGGCATTCATAGCAAGTCAGGTAAAAAAGATGCTCAACGCACGCAAGCTTATAGATAAAGGCTTGAACAGAGACAAGGTTGCATCATTACTGGGCGGCTCACCGTACGCCGCAAAAAAGACGCACGATGCGGCACGTCACTTTTCGTATCAAACACTTTCGGAAGCACTTGTTGACTTTTCCGATATCTCATACCTTAAAATTTCGGGTGCCGCCAACGATAAAGACGCTCTCATCTTTTTCATCGTAAAGAACTTTACTTCAAAGAAATAATTGTTATTTTAAAAGCTGTTCGGAAAATCCCGAACAGCTTTTGCGTTATTGTTGTTTACAATATTTTACTTTGAAGATGTATCGATTATCGATACGGAATAGTTTGCATAAAATCCGTCCGAGGATTCAAACTGCTTTTCCCAATATTCAACAACCTGATCGCGGTTCATGCCTGCAAAAGCCGATGAAACGAATTTGAATGAAACGGTTTTACCGTCAAGTTTTGCTTCTTCATATGAGCTTACGGGCGTAAAACCAACCTTTGCCGCATCTTCGGTTGCATATTCGATTACGGATTTCTGGCTTGTGTAAACATCGTTTATGAAGTAGTATGTAACGGTTTCCGTTGCCGCATCACCCTTGCCGAGAAGCTCAACAGCCAATGCGTCTATCTCTGTGTCGGTTCCGTTTGCTGAAGTATTTGCTTTTGTTTCGATTTTTACAGACCATGTTTTATAGAATTCGGGTGAGCCTTTAAATTGCTTCTCCCAATATTCAACAACCTGCTGTTTATTCATGCCCTGGAAAGCATTCGAAACAAATTTGAACGAAACAGTGTTTCCCTCAAGCTTTGCATCTTCGTATGTGCTTACGGGAGTAAAACCGACCTGTGCGGCTTCCTCCGTTGCATATACGATTACGGATTCCTGTCTTGAATATACATCGCCCACAAAGTAATATGTAACGGTTTCATCAGATGCCTCCGAAGGACCGTAAAGCACAACTACCGCACTGTCTTCTTCGCCGGGCTTTGCTGTGTATTTGATATTAGGATCACGGTATACAGGCTCATCATTCGTTGCAGGCGTTGTATTAACTGTTCCCGGACCGTCCTTTTTGCCGCAAGCAATAAACAAACACATTACAGAAAGCACCAATGCTATAATTACCACTACTTTATTCTTCATTTTTATTCCTCCGTATAAAGCTATTTATGAGCTTGTAATAAACTCAACCTAATTATTTTATCACAAGCTCGCAAAAAACGCTATACTTATAAACCGCTACTGCTGCAAACCGTAAAAATATTCCGTCCAGTCGGTTTCTTTTTCATCTTCCGTAATTTGTACATTATTTCCCATCACCGAAGACGATTTATTATATACATCTTCTGCAACACGGATTATGCCCTGCACCGACCTGTATTTATCTTTCGCCACAAGCTCTCGCTTGATTATGTTTCCGTTTGCATCCCTGTATTCCTTATAGCTTTCGGCTAACACACCTGTGCGGCTTTCTCTTTCAACCTCTTTTGCACCGTCGGGCAAAGACTTGTCAAGCACTATTTCATTCCCCAAATCATCAAGCGTTCCCGTTTGTTTCGATGTTACGGTAATGCTTGAAAATTCATCGCTTTTTCTGCCATATATTTTTACCGTAACGCTTTTTTCCGCATTATCAACCTTTGCAGATACGGTTATCGGTGCATCGGATGTATTTTTAAACTTAAAGTTCGGACCTCCCGTACTTATCGTAGCATCCCTGCCCACTTCTATATAACCAAGCGGCCACGAATGATGCGACCTGTCGGTTACTTCAAGGTCTGCCATAAGTACTGCATTATACAATGTGGTGCTCACCTGACAAACACCTCCGCCATACTCCTGAACATATTTCCCGTCACGTATTCCTGTTGCTTCTTTCCAACCGTTTTTTGCGTTCCTGTCCCCAAGTATGGCATTCATATCGAATTCTTCCCCAACTTCAAGCCTTACTCCGTCTATTGCTTGTGCGGCTTTTGTAATATTGAATACTCTGTTGGGCTTAGAATAGGTTTTAGAGTCAAAAGAAGTCGAAAAAGCACTTATAAGTGCATTATCACGCTTTGCATTTTCAAGCGTATATTCTGCGTTGGTTGCTCTTGTTTTTGCCTTTATGTCATAGCTGCCGTCATTTATACAGTTTGCAAGCTTTTGAGCCGCATCTGAGCAATCAACACATTCACCGTTTGAATGCTCGCTGTAAACAAAGCCCTCCTCGTTTGCAGGATCATATTTTGCACTTGCATCTACCGCCCCCCTGTTCATCGGTGCAACCAACACGGTAAGCACCTTTTGAGCCGCAGCAGTATCAAGCGTCTTTTCTGTATACAGCTCCCTGCTCTCATTATTGCTCGGGCAATATTTTCCTAAATTGACTGCCGCTACTATAACTTCTTCAGTATTGTAATTTATAGGCAGCTTATCTCCCGATATATTTGTATTATCAGTGTCGGTACTAACGGTAAAGCTCATATTCTTAAGCTCGTCCCCATGCTTTTTATTTAAAGCATCCATTGCATTTTTAACATTCATTCCCGATACATCAATGCCATCTATAAATACATTTTCACCAATGAGTGCATTATCCTTTATTGCCTCGGAAATATTTTTATATTCTGTTCTTTGGCAAGCACAAAAAACACAGCATAAAACTGAAAGCAATATGGCACAAAGCTCTCTTTTAAATGTATTCTTTAATATATTTTTCAGCACATTTATCAACTCCTCAAAATCTATTATGTACTGAAAAAGCATTCAAACTCATAACATGTTTTTCATTTTTTTGAAAGAAAAAAGTCTGCATTCAATTAAATACAGACCGATTAAATATGTTATGCTGTTTATTATTCTTCTTCGGTATTTCCCGACTTCATTTTATACGTAAGAGTAATTATGCTGTCTATAAAATGAACATTTTCAACAGGCACCGAAGCTGTGATTTCAAGCGGTGCAAAGTTCCAAATTCCCTTTATGCCCGCTTCCGCCATAGTATCGGCAAGCTCTTGAGCTACACTCTTTCTTGCGGCAATTATGCCGATATCTACATTGTGCTCTTTTATGTAATTTGGAAGCCCGGCAATATCGTACACAACTCTGTCAGCAATAGTTTTTCCTACTATTTCGGGATTGATGTCAAAAAGTGCTAAAATCTTTATGTTTTCTTTTGCCATTCCCTCAAAACGTGTTATGGCTTTTCCTATATTGCCTGCTCCGACTATAACAGCCGTATGTTCTTCATCAACTGCAAGTATGGAACGAATCTCGCTTAAGAGTTTTTTTACATTATAGCCATATCCCTGCTGACCGTATCCGCCAAAGCAGTTAAAATCCTGCCTGACCTGCGAAGCAGTAAGCCCCAATCTTTCACCCAATACGCTTGAAGATACCGATTCTTCACCGTTTTCGTCCATCATTTTGAGCAATCTGTAATAACGCGGCATACGCTTTATAACCGCATCTGAAGGTTTTCCTTTTTTCATAAGAAATAATCATCCGTTTCCATAAAATCGTATATTATTTATATGTACATTATACACCATATTTTTCCGTTTTGTAACCCCTTGCAAATATTTCTATTCTTTACAGCCATCATCACTGCTGTAAAATTTCCTTAAGGCACATTCCGGTATAACTCTTTTTATTGTTTGCAACTTCTTCGGGAGTACCGCAGGCAACAATTGTTCCACCTTTATCACCGCCGTCGGGGCCTAAGTCTATTATGTAATCCGCTGTCTTTATAACATCTAAATTATGTTCTATGGTAACAACCGTACTTCCCGATTCTACAAGTCTTGTAAGTATATCAAGCAGGCGTTCCACATCCGCTGCATGAAGTCCCGTTGTAGGTTCGTCAAGTATATAAATGGTTCTGCCCGTATCACGGCGTGACAACTCTGTTGCAAGCTTAACTCTTTGTGCTTCGCCGCCCGAAAGTGTTGTTGACGGCTGTCCCAACTTGATATAGCCCAAGCCGACATCATAAAGTGTCTGAAGCTTTGCTTTAATTCTGGGTAACGATGAGAAGAACTCCAATGCTTCTTCAACGGTCATATCCAAAACATCAGCTATTGTCTTGCCCTTATATCTTACTTCAAGCGTTTCCCTGTTATACCGTTTGCCGCCGCAAACATCGCACGGCACATATACATCGGGCAAGAAATGCATTTCAATTTTTATTATACCGTCACCTCGGCAAGCTTCACATCTTCCGCCTTTTACGTTAAAACTGAAACGTCCGCCCGTATAGCCTCGCATCTTAGCATCCGAAGTCATTGCAAATACTTCTCGTATAAGGTCAAAAAGACCTGTATATGTTGCAGGATTGCTTCTTGGTGTTCTGCCTATGGGGGATTGGTCAATATCTATTACCTTATCAAGGTGCTTTATCCCCTCTATTGCATCGCATTTTCCACCCACCGTATGTGCACGGTTTAAGTCATGCAAAAGCCGTTTCTTCAAAACTTCATTTATAAGGCTCGATTTTCCGCTTCCCGATACACCTGTTACGCAAGTAAATACGCCAAGCGGTATTTCAACATCGATATTTTTTAAATTGTTCGCTTTCGCACCTTTAATTATCAGCTTTTTATCCGTTATTTTTCTGCGTTCCTTTGGCACTTCGATTCTTCTTGTGCCGCAAAGAAACTGACCTGTCAGTGATTCCTTACAGGCTGAGACTTCCTCAACACTGCCTTGTGCAACAACATAGCCGCCATGTTCACCTGCACCGGGACCTATGTCCACAATACAATCTGCCGCTCGCATTGTTTCTTCATCATGTTCAACCACTATAAGAGTATTTCCCATGTCGCGAAGCGATTGAAGCGTTTTAATAAGCTTCTCGTTATCTTTTTGATGCAGTCCTATGCTCGGTTCGTCCAAAACATACAACACACCCACAAGCCCCGATCCTATTTGAGTTGCAAGCCTTATTCGCTGTGCCTCGCCACCCGATAAGGATGATGCACTTCTCGACAGTGTAAGATAGTCAAGCCCTACATTAACCAAAAATCCCAATCTTGAGCGAATCTCTTTAAGTATAAGTGCCGATATTTTTTCTTCCTTTTCGCTAAGCTCCAAAGAATCGACAAATTTTCTTATTGCACTTATGTTTTTGTCACTTACCTGTGCTATGGACAACCCGCCCACCTTTACTGCAAGGCTTTCTTTTTTTAATCTTTTACCCTTGCATTCGGGACAGTCTATGTGTGACATATAACGTTCAAGCTCCTGCTTAACGCTTTCCGACTGTGTATCGCGGTAACGGCGTTGGAGATTATTTACTATACCCTCGAATGAAGCAACAAATGTACCGCTTCCATATTCTTTTTCATATGTTACCTTTATTTTGGTACTTCCCGTTCCGTAAAGAAGTGCATTCCTGCCCTCCTCGCTTATTTCTCGCCACGGTGTATCAAGTGTAAAACCGTAATGATTGGCGACAGCTTTAAAATACATCACCGCTACGCCACCCTCGTTTATACTTTGCCAGCCGCTTGCCTTAACGGCACCCTGATTTATGGAAAGCGATTGATCAGGGACTATAATGTTTGGATCAATTCTCAAAAGCTTGCCCAGACCGGCACAGTTCTCACAGGCACCGTAGGGATTGTTAAAGGAAAACATTCTCGGTGTCATTTCGGGAAGACTTATGTCACAATCAATACATGAATAGTTTTGTGAATATATCCTCTCGCTCTCGCCTATAACGTCAACCTTACAAAGTCCGTTTCCGTATGCAAATGCAGTTTCAAGTGAACCCGATAAACGGCTGTCGATATCTTGCTTTATTATTATTCTGTCTACGATTATGTCTATCGTATGTTTTTTTTGCTTGTCAAGTGCCGGCACTTCGTTTATATCGTATTGCACACCGTCAACTTCAACACGCACAAAACCGTCCCTGCGAATTTTCTCAAACAGCTTTACAAATTCACCCTTGCGTGCCCTAACAGCAGGTGCTATCAACCGTATCTTTTTGCCCTCACCAAATGCTTTTATACTGTCTATTACCTGATCAACGCTCATCTGTTCTATGGGCTTACCGCATTTAGGGCAGTGCGGCTTACCTATGTTTGCATACAAGAGGCGGAAATAGTCATTTATTTCCGTAATTGTACCGACTGTTGACCTTGGATTGTTGCTTGTACTTTTTTGGTCTATTGCAATAGCCGGAGAAAGACCGCTTATACTGTCAACATCGGGCTTGTCCGCCTGTCCCAAAAACTGCCTTGCATAGGCTGAAAGTGACTCAACATTACGTCTTTGTCCTTCTGCATATATCGTATCGAAAGCAAGCGAGCTTTTTCCGCTGCCCGAAAGCCCCGTAAA
>JAZNWT010000200.1:0-4760 GCA_045593465.1 Clostridia bacterium | reverse complement strand
TTATGTGGGATAACGCTTACTGCGTACACGAAATCGAAGGCGAGTTTATTCCTTTCGTAAATATAATAGACGAATGCGAAAAGTACGGCAATCCCGATATGGTTTATGAATTCTGCTCCACATCAAAAATCACTGTTCCCGGTGCAGGCGTTGCTTGCTTTGCCGCAAGTGAAGCAAACATCAAGTATCAAAAGAGTCTTATCACATTCCAGACAATAGGTTACGATAAAATGAACCAGCTTCGCACGGTACTGTATCTTAAAAACCGTGAACACACCATCGAAATAATGAAAAAGCATGCGGCAATCTTAAAGCCCAAGTTCGATGCTGTTATCGAATATCTCGACAAGGAAATAGCACCGCTTGGCTTTGCAACCTACCACAAGCCCAAGGGTGGCTACTTCATTAGCTTCAACACTCTCGAAGGCACTGCAAAGCGTGCACTGGCTCTCGCAAAAGAAGCAGGTCTTGTGATGACTCCTGCCGGTGCAACATTCCCCTACGGCAACGATCCCAAGGATTCCAATATTCGTATTGCTCCGAGTCTTCCCTCTCCCGAAGAACTCAAAATCGCAACAATGGTTCTCTGTGCTTGCTTGAAGCTTGCCGCAGCGGAAAAAATGCTCGAAGCATAATATTTAACGCATATACAAAAAAGACGGCCGATTTCTCGACCGTCTTTTATTTGGTTCAGTTAAATTATTCAGCTTCGGGCTCAGCCGTTGCTTCGGGCTCAGCTGTTGCTTCGGGCTCAGCTGTTGCTTCAGGCTCAGCTGTTGCTTCAGGCTCAGCCGTTGCTTCGGGTTCAGCCGTTGCTTCGGGCTCTGTAAACTCTGCCTTTTCAACCTTGAATGTATAGGTTGCACCTTCGATAACGGGGGTTGAATCAACGCCGGTTATGGAGTATTCATCGTTTACGTAGAATGCCCAGTAAGTGCCGTCAACATCGTAATCTGCAGTGATGCCGTTAACCGTCTTTACATACAAGCCGTACTCTGTTTCATCGCCTGCGATAAGCTCGTTGTCCAAAAGTGCCGCACCGACTATTCTTCTGCCTGTTACAATGCGTCTGCTTGTTTCATTGCCTTCTGCGTCAACAACAACGAATGTGAATGTCTTAAGTCCTGCAACCATTCTCTGAAGCTCTGCAAGGTCGCTTGAGTTAACAGCGTTGGAAGCTGTATTGTTACGTTCAGTAACGTCTGCCGCCAAAGCATATGCACCGTCAAGTGTTATCTGTTCAAGAAGCTTCTTCTGAATCTTAGCTATGTCACGTGAGTTAGACTTACTGTCACCTGTTACATCGCCTTTGATAACAAATGCTGCCGTACCAAGCTCATCGCCGTATTCATCAGTTACCTTTACTGTATAGCCGGTACCGATAGTTGCATCATCTTCAACGATATTGCCTTCTGCATCGTAAACCGTGAAGGTTGCACCCTTCTTTACTATGCTTGCAACAACTTCAGCCGCTGTAGTTTCTGTACCTACACCAAAGATGTATCCATCTTCCGTTGAGTTGTAACCGCTTTCTTCGGTAAACTCAATGATGCCGGGCTTTGCTGTTTCAGTAGGCTCAACGGTTGTGCCCGGTTCTATGGTTGTTGAGGGTTCCTGTGTTTCGGTAGGCTCAACTGTTGTTGTGGGTTCCTGAGTCTGTGTAGGTTCTATGGTTGTTGCAGGCTCCTGTGTTTCGGTAGGCTCAACAGTTGTTGTAGGTTCCTGTGTCTGTGTGGGTTCGTCCGTTACTATGGGAGCATTTACATCAACGTTGCTGTCTGCATCGTCCTTTGAATATCCGACTGCATCAACTGCTACGGAAGCAGGAAGATTGCCGTTTGCCGCATAGTAGTCAAGCACACGTGCTTCTGCAAGAAGTATTGTGTAGTATGAAAGCTGTGCTACGCCTGCAATTGTGCCGCAGGAAGCTGCTGCCGCACCGTTGCCGTTGCCGTTTACAAAGTTTGCACAAGCCTTCCATGCTGCTTCTGCTACCTGTGCAAGTGTAAGAGTTTTACCTTCATACGCTGTGTTTGCATTTACAGCAGGCTTAATAACCGACTTATATGCAACTTCCGTATCTGCTGTGTAACCGCTCACTCCGCTTGCAGGATATGCATTGCTCAAGCCGCAAATTGCGTATGCCGCAATGTATGCCCAATCCTGTTCCTTTATGCACATACCGTCAACTATAACAGCCTTTGCAACAGAATCATCACTTTCGAGCTCTTTGTATGCTTCAAAGTGTGTGATTATCTGCTTTGCCGCTGCAGCTATTTCCGATACTGAGAAAGTTGTACCGTTTGCTACTGTGCTGAATTCGGGGTGACCTGTGGGCTTTGCCGCAGGAGCGTCTGTGTTGGGTGCATCTGTAGGAGCATCTGTAGGAGCGTCTGTGTTAGGTGCATCTGTAGGTGCATCTGTTTCAGGTGCATCGGAAGGATCAACCGAGGGTACGTATGCAAGTGCAACTGTTGCAGGCAATGTGCCGTTTGCTGCGTATGCACCGAGTGCACGGGACATCATCAAGATACCGACTTCATATGTGAGCTGTCCGCTATAATCGGAAACGGGGAAGCCGTTTGCATTACCGGCACTTGTGGGATAGGATGCGATTGCACCGATTGTGCCTGCACCTGCACCCTTGACATAAATTGTCTGACGGATTGCAAAGTTCATATAGAGAGCCTGTGTTGCTTCTGTGGGTGTTGAACCGTTGCGTGTAAGGTCATAATTGCGTTCTTCGCCCTCATAAGGATTGCACTTATAAGCATCTACTGTGTATGTTGCAGTTGTTCTGTTGTTGTAAATATCCTGCAATGCTGTTGCTATCATGTAATAGTAAACATGCTGCGGAACTACTACGCCGTCAACCGTGATACCGTCTTTGTAGAATGCCTTGCCCGATGTATAATTATCAACCGCTGTTCCTGCAGCCTGTGCAAGCTCTGCTATTGTGAATATACCGTCTGTTGCAGGAGCATCTGTCGGTGTGGGTTCGGGATCTGCTGTGACAACAGGTTCCTTTGTTACTACAGGCGGAACCGTTGTGGGATCCTGGGGAGCAATCGTTTCAGGTGCTTCGGGGGGTTCTTTGTACTCTTTGCTGTCAAGCTTTGAGAAATTGATAGCATCACACTGAACGGAAGCGGGCAATGAACCGTTTTCTGCAAAATACTTCAATGCACGTGCTGTTGCAACGAGAATTGTATAGTAAGAAATCTGTTCTACGCCTTCTATCGTGCCGCAGGAAGCTGAATGTCTCAAATTTGTGCCTGTGTTGGGGAATTCTGCACAAGCCTTCCAAGCCGCTTCACTAAGCTGTGCTATGGTGAGTGAGTTTCCTGTATACTGTGTGTTTGCATCAGCCGTAGGTTTGCCGATGGTTTTATAAACAATTTCGGTAGCAGCAGTATAACCGCTGAGTCCCGAAGCTGCATATGCACCGCTGAGACCGTTTAAAGCATATGCGGCCATATACATCCAGTGTTCATCCATAATGATATATCCGCCAACGTCAACAGCCTTAGCAACTGCATAGTCAGCTTCCAGGTTTTTGTATGTGTCATAGTGTGAAACTATTGTGGAAGCAGCTTCTGCTATCTGTGCAACAGTAAACTTCGAGTTGTTTGACTTGAGCTGTGAGTATGTCATTGCAGGGTGTGCTGTGGGATATGCCGGAGCAGGAGCTGCAGGCTCGTCTGTTACTACGGGAGCATCTGTTACTACGGGATCATCTGTTACTACGGGAGCAGCTGTTGCAGGAGCTGCAGCTTCATTTACATCACTGTCTGTTGTGACATAGTTTACAGAATCATACTGTACGCTGTCGGGGAAACTGCCGTTTTCATAGTAATACTTCAAAGCACGTGCACTTGCAAGCAGGTTTGAATAGTAGGATACCTGATAGCCGGTGAATGCACTCATGCAGGAAGCAGACATAAGATAAGTGCCTGTTGTGCCATACTGAGTATTTGCATAGTTTGAAGTTTTCCATGCAATTTCGACTACCTTTGCAAGTGTGATTGTGCTCTGCTGCAAAGTAGAATTCGCATTTACGGAAGGCTTTACTACCTTGCGGTAGATAACAGGAGATTCAGCTGTATAGCCTTTTTCGCTTGAAGCTGACCACAAGCCTGTCATACCTGCCAAAGCATAGCCTGCCATATATGCCCAATCTTCATCGCTTACGCAGTACTCTTTTTCGCCGCTCTTGATAACAACAGCTTTTGCGATTGAATAATCACTTTCAAGCTCTTTATATGTTTCATAGTGCGAAACTATCTGCTCTGCAGCCGCCGCAATCTCTGTAACTGTGAAAGTAAGAGAATTTGCTGCAATCGTGCTCAAAGCAGGGTGTGCTGTGGGCGATGCCTCTGTGTTCATCGGCTTTATGCTTATGCTCTTTGCATCATTTGCCGCTATTGCAGGCAAAGCAACACTCAAGCACATAACAAGTGCCAAGAGCAGAGAAAGCCATTTTGTTGTCGTTCTCATGGTAAAAAGTCCTCCTTTTATTTTTTGTCCACGTAATAACATTATAGCAAACATTGTTTTTTACTGATAGTCATAAAAGGTGCTAAATATGTTAACTATTTTTAAATTCCTCAATTTTTAAGCTCCTGATTTGCAGTTTTATTAAGTTTCGGTTAACAAACAAATACCTTTACAAAGAAAAGCACGGTGTATTTTACCGTGCCTTAAAGCTTTTACTTCTTCAAATATTGTTGTTTGGCAATTCTTTCTTTTTCAGTGCCGCA
>JAZNWT010000199.1:0-22508 GCA_045593465.1 Clostridia bacterium | reverse complement strand
AAGGTCTACGTTGACGGAGCAGAGATCACCGAGGGCTATGCCGTCGTCCAGGGCGCCGAGGACGGCTGCACCTTTGAGATCGTCTTTGCCGACCTCAAGAAGATCGAAGCCGTCGAGGCAGGCTCCGTTATCACCTGCGAGTACGTCTCCGTTCTCAACGAGGATGCCGTTCTGGGCTCCACCGGCAACCCCAACGAGGTCCACATTGAGTTCTCCAACAACCCCAACGGCGAGGGAACCAACAAAACCGAAAAGGATATCGTTATCGTCTTCACCTTCATGGTGGACGTTGACAAGCTGGACAACAAGAACGAAGAGCTTCCCGGCGCCGGCTTTACCCTTTACAAGCTCGATGCCGAGACCAACGAGTACGTTGCCGTTGGCGAAGAGGTCTATGGCGAGGCCATGACCAACTTCCAGTGGAAGGGCGTTGACGACGGTATGTACAAGCTGGAGGAGACCACCACTCCCGCAGGCTACAACACCGTTGATCCCATCTTCTTCCAGGTCACCGCAGACCACGATATCGTCATTTCCGACGATGCTCCCCTGAACAGCCTTGAGGGCGGCGAGCTGTTCACCGGCGACGTTTCCACCGGCGCCGTCTCCACCGACGTTGTGAACATTCCCGGCTCTGAGCTTCCCGAGACCGGCGGTATCGGCACTTACATATTCTACGCCGTGGGCGGCCTTATGGTCGTTGGCGCCATCGTCTTCCTTGTTGTAAGAAAGCGTATGGGCTCCCGTCAGTAAAGCTTAGCTGATCACACTTTCCGGGGCGGAGCATCTTCCGCTCCGCCCCGGAGGTATGTTTTTCCTTTTTCCTCTCTCAGCCACAAGGAGAACCCTGTCAATGGTAAAAAGACGTCTGACCACCCTTATGTTAATACTTGTCTTTCTTGCAGGGCTGTCCTTGTTGCTGTACCCCACGGTTAGCGACTATTGGAACAAGCTTCACCAGTCCCGCGCTATTGCCTCTTACGCCGAAAGCGTTGCCGGAATAGATTCAAAGCTCTACGACAGCATGCTGGAAAAGGCCAGAGAATACAATTCCGCCCTTTCCCGGCGGAGAAACAGCTTTTTGCTCAACAGCTCCCAAAAGGCGGAGTACGATTCTCTTCTCGACATGACGGGCACCGGCGTTATGGGCTACATCGAAATTCCCGCCATCAACTGTGTGCTTCCCATTTACCACGGCACCAACGAAAGCGTTCTTCAGGTTGCTGTGGGTCATCTGGAGTGGAGCAGTCTTCCCGTTGGGGGCGAGAACACCCACTGCGTGGTTTCCGGCCACAGGGGTCTGCCCAGCGCAAAGCTGTTCACCGACCTTGACGAGCTTTGCGAAGGTGACGTGTTTATTATTCGCGTGCTGGACGAAACCTTGACCTATCAGGTGGACAGAATACTGATAGTCGACCCTTCCGACACAAAGGATCTTCTCATTGAGGCGGGAAGCGACTATTGCACTCTTGTAACCTGCACACCCTACGGCATAAACTCCCACAGGCTTCTTGTCCGGGGGCACAGAGTTGAAAACTCCGCCGAAGCCCTTGCCGTTAAGATAACCTCGGACGCTGTCCAGATAGACCCGAAGATCGTTGCACCCGTCGTTGCTCTGCCCATTTTGATCGGGCTTGGCATTTTCGTTATGTTCGGTGGGGGCAAAAAGGACGATCAGGATGATTTTCAGTAAAAAAAGGAGGAGTCTGCAATGAAAAGAAAGCTTGCCGCAGGGCTTGTTCTTTTGCTTGTGCTTGCCCTTGGCTTTGGGGCGTTTGCCGCAGAGAACGCCACACTTACGGTTCATTTTCACCACGAAGAGCTGAATATTCCGGGCTGTGAGTTTTCCGTTTACCGTGTGGCAGATTTCTCTGAAAAGGGCGAATTCACCTACACCGCCGAATATTCCTCCCTTAAGACCGACATCTCCCACGCCGCTCAGGAGGATTGGAAGGCTCTTGACGCTGAGCTTTCGGCATATATTTCCGCAAACACACCCGCGCCCCTTTCTGTACTGCTCACAGGAGAGGACGGAAAGTGGACCTATTCCGGCCTTGAACGGGGACTTTACTATATCGTTGGCGAGCCCGTTTTGGTGGACGGATGGGTATATGCACCCATGCCCATTCTGATCGCTCTTCCCAACCGCTCGTCTGCGGAGGGAGAATGGGAATATCAGGTGGACGTTTCCCCGAAATACAGCCGCGAGACGGAAAAGACCGACCTTCGGGTGAAAAAGGTCTGGGCAGATTCTGCCGCTGAGGACAAACGCCCCGTGTCCGTCACCGTGGACCTTCTCAGGGACGGCGAGGTTTTTGATACCGTGGTTCTTGACAGCAAAAACAACTGGGAGCATATCTGGACGGGGCTTGAGGCAAAGTACACCTGGACGGTGGAGGAAAAAGCCGTTTCCGGCTACAGCGCTCAGGTGAGACGTGAGGGCAACACCTTCTTCGTCACCAACACTCCGACTCAGCCGCCGCCTCCGCCCCCTGAGCTTCCCCCCACGGGTCAGCTTTGGTGGCCGGTGCCCCTGCTTGCCATAGTCGGTCTTGGGCTGATAATTGCAGGGCTTGCCTGCCGCAGAAAAGAAAAATGAAAAGAACAGTTTTGATATCCTTGGGTGTGGCCGTCCTCGTGGCGGCCATATGCCTTGCCGGTTACAATATTTGGGACGGACACCGGGCAGAGACCTATTCCCAAAACGCTGCAGAGAGCCTTTTTTCCGTCCTGGAAGCACGGAAAGAGCCTGAGCTTACGGTTCCCGCAACCTCGGCGGAGCCAGAGGGCTCTTCGGACAGCACTTCGGAGCCTCCGCCCGCGGTAAACGAGCCTCCGGTGTTCACCGAAGCCCTTCCGGACTATATCATCGAGCCGGAGGTGGAAATGCCTGTGGTTGAGGTGGACGGTATTTCCTACTGCGCTTTGGTGGAGATACCCTCCGTTGGCATCTGCCTTCCCGTGTCCGCCGATTGGAGCATGGAGACCCTGCGCTTCACACCGTGCCGCTATTCCGGCAGTGCCTATACCGGCAATCTCGTTATCGCCGCCCACAACTATATCGGCCATTTTTCAACCCTTGGAAACGTGGGCATAGGGGATTCGGTCACCTTTACGGACATGGACGGAAACGTCTTCCGTTACAGGGTCTCCGCCCTTGAGGTTCTCCCTCCCACCGCCGTTGAAGAAGTAACGGACGGAGAATGGGCGCTGACACTTTTCACCTGCACCGTTGGGGGACAGAACCGCGTTGTTGTCCGGTGCGACCCGGCAAGATAAAAATAAAGAAAAAAGATCTCCCGGACATTTGTGGACTGCCCGGGAGATCTTTTGTTTTCAGCAGAACGGGGCAAGCATTGCGGAAAACTCCGCTTTAATTCTTGCCCGGTCTTCTTTTGTGTAGTAATAGTGCCGTGAGCCGGGAAGCCAGACGGTCTTCACGGTGCCGGTGCGGCGCAAAAGGGGATAGGTCAGAGGAGAGACCAGCTCGTCCCTTCCGGAGACGAAGGCAACCCCCGGAACTCTCAGCAGAGGAAGCCTCTGCCGGGTCTGGGCGGCTTTTTTAAACAGCTCGCCGTACCGGGGAAGCCAGGCAAGGTATTTCCACAGCCTTTTGTCCGGTGTGATGCTGTAGGAAGCCTTTGAGGCGGAAATAACGGGATTTGGGCTGGTTACGTCCCAAAGCACCCCAACGGAGTTCAGCACGGCGTCCAGCTTTGGCCGGGGAGTGAGGGGCACGTTCATAAGGAAAAGCCCCTTTACCCTTTCCGGGTTTGCAAGGGCGGCGTCCACGGCAAAAAGCGTGCCCATGGAGTGCCCGGCGATGATAAGGTTTTCGTACTCGCCGCAGAGCCTGTTTGCAAGCTTTGCAACGTAAAGCTCCCAATCCCGCATTGAAGAGCGGGCAAAATCCTCGGCAGTGCCCCCGTGACCGGGGAGGAGGATGATGTATACTGTGACGTTTCCGGGAATAAGGGGTATCAGCCCTGTGAAATGCCGGGGCGAACCGATTATTCCGTGAATGCAGAGCACCGCTGTTTTAGCCCCGGGGACCCGGCGGATATACTCTCTGTGGCCGGTGGAGTTCATTTCACAAGGAAGGCCTTTGCGCCGTGGGAGGGAAGCTCAAGGCAGAGCTTTCCGTCGGTCACGAAGCTTTCGCCGCTCCAAAGGTCAAGGCAATTGCCCTCTCCGCAGAACTCGCCGTCTGCAAGGTCGAGGGTGATACTGCTGTTTTCCCCGCCAAGGTTGAATATGGCAAAATACTGTCCGCCCTTAGCACAGACGGCGGTCCAGAGTACGTGCTCAACGCCGTTTATCTCCCTGCGCCAGACCTGATGGGCGTGGCGGGCGTCGGTGTGGAGGTCGATGATGTTTTGGTTGGTGAGCAGTCCCATGGTGAAATCGTCAAAGCCGTTCATTTCGCCGCCGATAAGGAGGGGAGAGCGGAAGATGCACCAGAGGGTCATCATTGTGATAAGCTCGTCCTGGGTGAAATTGGTCCAGCGGCCGCGGCCGTCGGGGTCTTCGAGCACATCAATGGGCCCGATGGGCAGCATATCCGCGTCCGGCCAGTGACCGGCGCCGGTGTGGATGGACCATTTTTCACAGCGCTCGAACATGGCGTAGAGCAGGGGCCACTGATCCCAGAAGTCGTCGGTGATGCGCCACATATCGCATATCTGCTTGTAGGTCTCGGCCTCGTCCAGAACGGCAGGTCCGGGAGACAGGCTGAAGACCATGTCCCGTCCGCAGGAGTGGATGGCCTCGCTCACCATAAGAAGCTCGTCCTTTTCGTGGGGGAGCTCACGGCAGATATCGTCGATCTTGATGTAGTCCACACCCCAGGAGGCGTAGAGCTCGAAAATGCTGTCGTAATATTCTCTTGCGCCCTCGGCTTTGGGGTCGATGCCGTACATATCGGGGTTCCACTGGCAGATGCTGTTGAACCGGGCGACGTCACGGGCGGTCTTGTTTGTGCCCTTTATCTTAAGGTTCTGGGCAACGGCGTTACGGGGAATTCCGCGCATGATGTGAATGCCGAATTTCAACCCAAGAGAGTGAATGTAGTCTGCCAGAGGCCCAAAGCCCCTGCCGTTGGCGGCAGAGGGGAATTTGTTCTCCGCAGGGATGAGCCGGGAATATTCGTCCATGCAGAAATATCCGAAGGGCTCGTAGGAGCGGGAAGCACCGTTGGGGGCGGACCACTGGATGTCCACGCAGATGTATTCCCAGCCAAAGGGCTTGAGGTATTTGGCCATAAAGTCGGCACTCTTTTTTACGATCTCTTCATTGGCGGCTGCACCGTAGCAGTCCCAGCTGTTCCAGCCCATTGGGGCGGTTTTTACGTTCACGTTTGTTTCCTCCGTAGTATAAATTTTTGTTCTCAGATCCATTTGAGCTCAAGCTCGTATATATAGCTTCCCTTGGGAATGCGGTATTCCGGGTGGATGACCTTGTCCCAGCCGGTGTCGCCTCCAAGTCCGGCAGAGAACCCGTCCAGCACAAGGTATGTGCCAGGGGAGGGGCCAAGCTCGTCGGCGTAGTTTGCCGCGGTGTACTGTTGGATGCTCCAGGGCAGAGCGGAGAAGTGGAAGCCCGAGCCCCTCACCTCAAGGCCGTGACCCTGGCCGTTTGTTACACGGAGCCAGCGAGTGTCCTCGTGGCCGCCGCACTCGCAGGGGCGAACGAAGTTTACGTGCTGGGCAGAGACTTTGCTTTTGTAAATGCCAAAGGGTGCGCTCTCTTTCCGGTCGGAATAGCTCTCGTGAGGTCCGCGGCCGTACCATTCAAGGTTGGAATACTCTTCGGGCAGAAGGCTGCTGTGGCCGATTCGGGCGAGAGTTTCTATCTGAAGGCCGTTTGTAAGCCGGTTGGTTATGCGAACGCCCTTTGATGTGACGGCGTAGCTTCGGGAAAGAGTGATCCTTCCGCCCAGACAGGAGAGCTTTTCTTCAACGTAGACGACGGTTTCTCCGGGTGTCACGCTGAGGCTCTCCGGCTTCCAGTCCGGGTCGATAAGCCCCGATTCCCTCCAGTCTGTGAGGGTGGAGTTTGAGTTTGCGGTCTCGTCGATTCCCGTGGGAGCGCGGAAGAGCTCCGGAGAATTCCCACGGAAAAGGGGCTTTCCGTCCACGATGCAAAGGCCGATGCCTCCCGCAGATCTTGAAAATTTCAGTATAAGCTCCCCTCCGGAAACGGTGATGCTGTTTTCGCTTTCAAAGACGGTGAGCTTTTCCCCGGAGCAAAAGCCGCTTTCGCCGGTATACGCTCCGGAGCCCTCGGCTTCCCACTGGGTGAGATAGACCGTGTCGCCGGCGGGGGCAAACTCAGTGGCGGCCTTGCGGAGCACCCGGAAGGTGATAAATGCCTCCCCAAAGACCTTTTCCCGGCTGTAAGGGATGTTCAGCTTTTTGCGCTGGCCGGGAGCAACGCAGAAGTTTTCAAGCTCGCCCCGTTCAACGGTTTTGCCGTTGCAGACCAGCTCCCAGGTGAGACGGTAAGCCTCCGTGGAGAGCCTTGCGTGCTCGTTGACCAGTATCTTGCCGGAATAGATGCCCCGGAAAACGTCCTCGGTGACGTAGACGGGGCTCTGGCAATATTTTATCTCCCATGCCCCGGGCTTGGGCTCGAGGTCTGCGAACACCACGCCGTTGAGGCACATATCCGCCACGGGGTCGGCAACGTCCTCGCCGAAGGCTCCGGCGTATCTGAAGGTGGGCTTGCCGCCGTCGAAGCGAACCAGCGCCTTGTCCACGAAGTCCCAGATAAAGCCGCCCTGAAAACGGGGATATTTGCGGACGTAGTCCCAGAAGAGCTTGAAGTTTCCGTTGCTGTTGCTCTTGGAATAGGCGTATTCGCACATAATAAGGGGGCGCAGGTCGGCGGTGTCTGCCATGAGCTCTTCAATTCGCTCGAAGGTGGGGTACATGGGGGCGTTGATGTCGCTTATGTGGGCGGGAGAGTTTATGCACTCTATCTGAACGGGTCGGCTGTCGTAGTGGCGGAGCCAGCCTGCCATGGCAGAGTGGTTTGCTCCGGAGCCGGACTCGTTGCCAAGGCTCCAGGTTATAACGCAGGGGTGATTTTTGTCGCGCAGGCACATGCGCATCGCCCGCTGAACGTAGGCGTCCGCCCAACGGGGGTCGTCGGAGAGGGTCCCGTCGTAGCCGTGGGTCTCAAGGTTTGCCTCGTCGGTAACGTAGATGCCAAGCTCGTCGCAGTAATCGTAAAAGAGGTCGTTCTTGGGGTAGTGGCAGGTGCGGATGGCGTTGAGGTTAAGGGCCTTTGCGGCGAGAAGCTGGGCTCTCAGCTCCCGGGGAGATACGGCGCGGCCGGTGTAGGGGCTGAACTCGTGGAGGTCGGCGCCCCGGACGATAAGGCGCTTTCTGTTGAGCTCCATAATTCCGTTTTTAATGCGGATCTCTCTGAAGCCCACCCGGGCGCTCTCAACGTCGGTGACCTCGCCCTCTCCGTCCAGCATTTCAAGTACAGCCGTGTAGAGATACGGATCCTCGCAGTCCCATAGCTTGGGAGCGGGAAGGGAGAATTTTTCGTTTATAACGTACCTTGCCTCAAGATAACGGGTGTGGTCTGCAAAACGGGCTGTGGTGTGGGCAGCAAAAAGATTGCCGTCCCTATCAAAAAGGGAAACTCTCACCCGACAGCTTCCAAAGTACGGCACGGTGTTGTCCGGCCAGATCTTAAGCCCGAGCTCCGCGTTTTCCATAGTGTCCCCGAAAAGGGGCTCCAGCTTGAAATCTTCGATGTGGAGCGGAGCTTTTGAGATGAGCGTCACGTCGCGGTAAATGCCGTGGACGTGCCAGTAGTCCTGGTCCTCAAGATAGCTTTGGGGGCTGTAGCGGTAGACCTTTACCGCCAGAGTGTTTTCCCCGGGGTGGAGAAGCTCCGTCACGTCGAACTCGGCGGAGAGCTTGCTGTCCTCGGAAAAACCGAACTCACAGCCGTTTACCCCAAGGTGAAAGGCTGTCTCAACTCCGCCGAAATTAAGGTAGAGCCTTCTTCCGGCCCAGCCCTGGGGCAGGGTGAAGGTGCGGTAAAAGCAGACGGTGAGGTTCTCTTTGGGGATAAGGGGTGCGCTGAGATCGGAAAGATCCTGGGTGACGGCGATCTCGTAGCTCTTGTCCTCCCGGTTAAAGGGGTAGATAACGTTTGTGTAGACCGGTTTTCCAACACCGTGAAGCTCCCAGCAGGAGGGGATGGGCATTTTTTCATAGCCGGAAAAATCTGCACCTGCCCAATCTGCGGGAACAGCCTCGGGACAGGGGAAGACGGAATAGCTCCACTCTCCGTTGAGGCAGAGCTTGTACGGAGATGCGCCCATGGCCTTTGCGGCATCAAGGTCGGCATAGGCGCCGTAGGGGGAGTGCATGGTTCTGCGGTTTTTGGAAGAGACGATCTCAAACTGTGAAAACATGGGGGGTGCACCTTCCTTAAATCTCAGCTTCTTTTCTCAATTATACCATACCGACCCCGGCAAAAACAATGGGGAGGGTTGAAAAAAAGACTGCGTGGGAGTATAATTGGCGTGAAACATTATTTTTATTTTCTTCGAACCTGACCCGGCCGCGGGCGACATTATGGGTGAAAGCTTTCAGATAACAGCGAGGTGAGAAAGGTGCAGCGGGAGCTTCTGTTGGGAGAGATGGATTTTCTCATGGGTCTTTGCATATCCAAATGCGGGCGTATTTCTGCCGCAGAGGATCTTGCCCAGGAGACTCTGCTCTCTGCTCTTTTGTTTCTGGAAAAGGGCGGAACCTTCCGCGAACCCAGAGCGTTTCTCGCCTCGGTGGCAAACCGGAAATACGCCGACACGCTCCGCCGGAAATACCGCCGGCCAACGGTATATATGGGGCCGGATGCGGATATTGCCTGTGAGGATGAGGGGATGGACGAAATACTCCGATCCGACGAGGCTCAGAGCGTCCGCAAAGAGGTGGCACACCTTGGTGAGTCCTACCGGAAGGTCATCGTCGGGCACTATTTCCACGGAAAAAGCGTGAAGGACCTCTCGCACGAGCTCTGCATTCCGGAGGGCACGGTGAAAAGCCGTCTGGATGCGGGGAGAAAACTAATTAGAAAAGGGTTGGAAGAAATGAAAAACTATACCGAAAACAGCTATGCACCGAAAGCTCTCGCCGTGAGAAACAGCGGCCGCTGCGGCCTCAACGGCGAGCCCATGAACCTTACCGAAGACAGTATCCTGGCTCAGAATCTGCTTATTCTTGCATACGAAAAGCCCGTTACCGTGGCCGAGCTGAGCCGTGCCATCGGCGTCTCTGCGGCCTACGTTGAGCCCGAGGTGAACAAGCTGGTCTCAGGCGAGCTTATGAAGCGCACGGGTGACGGGAAGGTGTACACCGATTTTATCATCTACGATGCTCTGGACTTTGTGAAATACGTCCACGAGGCAGAGGCCTTCACCGACAAGTATATCAGCGCCTATACCGAGCCGGTCGAAAAGGCCATAGCCCTTCTGAAGACAAGACCCTATTACAGCCTTCGCCTTGAGCGTTTTATGATGATAAACGTTGCCCAAAACGGCCTGTACAGCAGCATTGAGGCCTGCCGGGAAAAGCCCCAGGTGTTTCCAAACAGACCGAACGGCGGAAGCTGGATAGCCTTTGCAACGGTCTACCCCGAAAATTTCAAAATTCCCGAAGAGCTTCAGGGCAGAGAGGAATACGGCATGAGCGGCAGACGGTGCACCGTTTTGGACAACTACCTTGGAAACGGGAAGCTGAAGCTCTACAATTTCGAGACCTCCCTTGACCCCACCGGGTGGAAAAAACACACGGGCTTTGGGTATTCGAACTTTATGGACCTTGAGCAGGATATGCTGAAGACCTTCTACGTTGTAAAAAAGGCATTGCCCCCGAAACCGTGGATCTGGATACCAGAATGATAAGCGGACTTTCACTTATGGAAGAGCGTGGGTTTATAAGTCTGAGCGGGGACAAGCCGGAGCTTCTGGTGCCCGTGCTGAACGGAGCAGAGGAGCGGGAGTTTTTTGATATCTGCCGGGGCGCGGCTGAGAGCTTTGGGGAGAAGATACGCGAGCCTCTTGCAGAGTATTGCAGGACCCACGTAAAGCCCATTCCGCCCCATCTGGACAGTGTGCCCGACCAAAAACGCACCATGCCCTACGAGCCGGATACCATGATGTTCGTGTACGGCGCAATAGCCCGGGGTATCCACCCGAGAGATATCGGACCTGCGCCGGAGACCGTTGTTGTCTTCGACTGAGCGTAAAAAAAATAACGACCTGCCCGGTTTTTGCGGATCGGGCAGGTCGTTTTTGCGGTCAGACGGTGGGGTATATCCCCTTTTGTTCGGCAAGCCAGGCGATAACTCCCCGGCGGGTGAGAATTCCGCAGAGGGTGTTCCGGCTGTCGATTATGGGAACGAAGTTCTGGTTCAGAGCCGAGCCGATAACCTCGGCTTCGGTGGCGTCGATGCTGATGGGCGGACAGAAATCTCTGCGAACAAGCTCGGCAACGCTGTGTTTTTCCATTTCCTGCAGGTCGAGAGCACCGGCCTTGAGGATAAATCTCAGAAAATCACCCTCGCTTACGCAACCGATAAAGTGACTTTCCTCGTCGAGAACGGGAATTGCGGTGTAGCCGTTTCGGGTCATGATCTCCCAACCCTGGCGCACTGTCTGTTTTTCGCTGAGAAGCACGGTGCAGGCGCGGGGTATCATTATTTTTGCGATGTTCATTGGCGATCACTCCTTTTCGTCTCCATTATACCACTCTGTCGCCGGGTATTTGGAGATAAAATGTAAATTATCGTCTATTTTTATCAGCTCAGCTTTTTCAGTGTGAGCGGCCCTTTCAGACCGCCGCCGTTTACCTCGCGCTCGAAGGTGGCGCTGAGCTGGTGGCCGTCGCAGTGCTTGTGGTCAAAGAGGGAATAGACGTCCGTTACGTTGATGCGGTTGCAGGAGGTGTTTGCAACGCATATCTCAATGGAGTTTTTCTCCCGGAGAAGCTCTCCGGAAAAGCGGAGGACGAAGGGGGAAAGAGAGGCAATGCCGATATCCGTTCCGTTCAGCCGTACGCTGGCGGTGTTTTCCACGGCGCCAAGGTCGAGCTCGTAAAAGTCTCCGCCCAAAAATTCTCCGTCAAGCTCAAATTCTCCGGAATAGGTGGCCTCGCCGGAAAAATCTCTGCCGAAATATTTTTCCCATGGGCCGCACTCTGCCGGAATGCCGGTGCGAGAGGGTACGTTGTCCTTGTGGGCGCCGGTGCGGTCTATGAAGAGCTCTGCGGTCTTTGCGAGAGTAAAGCCGCACAGAACGGGGCGGACGTCCACGGGGGAGAGAGCAGGCTCAACTCCGTCCGGCGCTGTGTCGGAAAAGAGTATTGCCGCAGTTTCGCCAAAGTCAAGGGTGAGAGAGGTGGCTTCAAAGGGTTCAACTCTGCCGTCCTCGATCCAAAGGCGGTATGCCGGGCGGTTCTCGGCAAAACAGATATTGCCCTTTTGCACACGGCAGTCTTCGTTGAAAACGAGGTAGAGCGTCGCGCCGTCGGGAAGATTTCGCTTTGACAGGCGGAAATATTCGTTTTCCACGGAGGCAACGGGGGTGGCGCGGGAGGAGAGGAAGGGGGCAAGCTTTTGGCTCACGTCTTCGGGAACGAGAGCGCCTTCGGGGATCAGCACCTTTTCGTAGGCGGCAAGCCCCATGGAGAGTCTGCCGTTGTTGATCTCTGCCCGGCGGACGAAATCGTCGTCGATAAGGTCAAAGGAACAGCCCTGTTTTTCAAGCTCAACGCCCAGCGCGTGGAAGGCGTCGGCATTTTCGCCCCGGCAGACGTTTTCGCAGGGCATGTAGAGTGCGTTTTTCACCTCTGCCGTGCCAAGTCTTGCAAGATAGGCCAGACGGGAGAGGTATTTGTTTATGGCGTTCAGATGTTCAAAGCCCGGGCGAACGTCCGTGAAAAGGGGACGGATCTTGGGATGAGAATAGTGGAGGGAGTTGCAGTTGAAAACGTTTATGCCTCTCACCGCCTGAGCACCGAAGACGTAGCGCATTATCTCCGGAGTGGTGCCTTCGCCGTAGCAGGCGAGGCTTTCGGTAAGGGCGAGACCCGTTCCCACCTGTGCCGCCGCAGAGGATGCAAACCTCGGGAAGAAGGGCACGGAATATTCGACCCTTTGGGTGCTGAGCCCCTCCGGGTAGATATGGCGGTAGATAACGTCCACCCCGGGAACGTCGAAGAGTCTGAGCGCCTCGAGGGGTCTTGCATAACAGGGCAGGCGAAGTATCATGCTCTCAAGGTCGTGGTCGTTGTCCACGTGGCCGATGGCCATAATGCCGTTTTCGTGGCACCAATCCTGAATGGGCTTGAAAAAGTTTTGGTTGACAAGCTTTGAGACCAGCCTTCGTCTGTCGGCCATGGCAAGCTTTTCCTTTTCGGTAACCGCAGGCGCCCGGTAGGATATCTGGGGCAGGTAGTCCAGAATATCGTAGCCGTACTCCTCGAAAAACATATTCTCAAAGCCCCGGGTCCATCCGTCCGGCTCGACGGCGGCTTCGTCGTCGAAAATATAGGTGTAATAGGTTCCGAAATCCTCGCCGAGGAACTTTTTGTAGCGCTCGTGGGTGAGCTCCAGGAAAAGCCGGGTGGTCTCGGGGTTCATAATGTCGGTGTCGAACTCCTCGTCGTGGTCAACGCGGAAGGCCACGCGGATATAGCGGTATTCAAAGACTTTGGAAACGCCGTCACAGACGATGGGACCGCGAATACGTGTGAACGTGCCGTCCTGGGCTTTGGTGAATGCCGCAAGAAAGCTCTCGTGGTTTTCCGGGGGAGTGTAGGTCATGCCCTTTGCAAGGGGTATCTCAATAGCCGCGGCACGGTGACGGCCAAGCTCGGGGTGCATTTTGGCGATCTTTTTGCAGGCACTTCCCGAGGGCCAGCCGCCCTCGTCGTAAAGCCACGCCGCAAAGCCCATGGACTTTGCCTTTTGGGTGAAATAGTTGAAGATCTCAAAGTATTCGTCAGAGAGGTATTCGGGCTTCATGTCCGCGTCCACGGTCTGGGGACGGAAGGCTTTAGGCTCGGGAATAACGTAAACCGCGCCAATTCCGGCACTTTTCAGCATGGCAAGACCGCGGTCAATGCCCTCTTTGGTTATCTCCGTGTCCCATACCCAGGCATAAGCCGAAGCGTATTGGGCGGTGGGGTTTTTGAAAAGAGTACGGTCGAAAGCGTTCATGGCATCTGATCTCCCGGGGGATGAAAAAGTCTTTGTTTCGCTCAAAGATATTGTACCACAAACCGGGTCCCGGTGCAAAGGGGAATTTGAAAAACGTGGGGGAGTTGAGCCTGTCCCCGGGGGAGGATTTGCCTGAAAAGAATGGGAATGCCTGGCGGAGAAACCGTGCCGTAACCGGTTGCAGATATCAATGAAATATTGCTACGCAATATGAAATAATCCTTTGGATTATGAAATATTTTGCCTTAGCGGCAAAATGTGAAATAAAATAAACCCCTCATACGCCGCAGCGTATTTCATAGCGACAGCTATTTCATATGCCGCAGGCATATTTCACAAATCCCGCAAGGGATTTATTTCATTGAAAAGAAAACACCATTTGTCCGGTAGACAAATGGTGTTTCTTTTCTGGTGGAGCATAGCGGACTCGAACCGCTGACATCCACACTGCCAGTGTGGCACTCTACCAGCTGAGCTAATGCCCCAATCACAGGCGTATTATAAATCAATTTTGTTAATTTGTAAATACCTATGTATTCTATCTGTCTTTTTTCGGGAAGTATTGATACAGCGTACACGGCATTCCGCCGTTGCTCAACTTTCGTCGTTTATCGGCTTTCATTCCGTACACTCTTTCAAAATCGCTGTGAGATGTTATTATGCTTCTTTGCCAATCGGTTAACTTTGAAAAATGTCGGCTCATCACCCGATAAAGAGCTTCGGCTTCTTTTTTCTCAAACATTCGTTCGCCGTACGGAGGATTACACACAAGCACTCCCCCGTTTTTTTCGGTTGTAAAATTCTTGATGTCGGCGACTGCCCAATTAACCATTATTCCTGCTTTTTTGGCATGCTTTTTGCAAAGTTCTATCGAATGTGCGTCTATATCACAGCCGAGTATATCGAGTTTGTTATTCAAAACGCAGTCTGCCGCTTCTTCTCTTGCACGTTTTGCAAGCTTTTCATCAAAGAAGTGCCATTCTTCAAAAGCAAAACTCCGCCCTGCTCCGACAGCCATATTATTTGCGATCATAGCGGCTTCAATGGGCATTGTTCCGCTTCCGCACATAGGATCTATAAACGGCATATCAGCCTTATATCTTGACAGCATCACTATTGCCGCACCTAAAGTTTCGGATATTGGGGCAGGCACATTATAGGTTCTGTATCCTCGTCTTGAAAGCCCTGCACCGCAACAGTCAAGGGCAACAGTGACTTCATCCTTTAAAAGTCCAACTTCTACTATAACCTTTTTTCCCGTTTCGGGTATTATGCTTGTATTATATGCGGCTTTAAGATTTTCAACTATTGCTTTTTTGGTTATACTCTGACAGTCCGACACTGAAAACAATGTGCTTTTCGCACTCTTTCCGTTAACATGAATAAATGTATCTCTTGCTATATAATCTTTCCAATTTACAGCCTTTACGCCTTCAAAAAGCTGGTCAAAAGTTGTTGCTTTAAACTCGCTTACACACAAAAGCAGTCTTTCTGCACAACGAAGATACAAACAGGCTTTTGCCATGTCGTAAAAATCACCCGTAAATGTAACTCTTGCATCATACGCTGTTACATTCTCCATATTCATGTGTTTAAGCTCACTTGCTACAACGGACTCCAACCCCAACTTTGCAGTAGCTATAAATTTCATAATTCGTCTCCATCATTTGTATATGCATTTAATTTTGCAAGTGCGTTTTCAAAGCGTGTTGAGCTTATATTGTATTTCTCGCACAGCTCATATTTGCTTATGTTCTCACCGACTGCATTTGCGGCTCTATATTCAAGCACTGCAGTTAGTGCCTCTGCCTGATTACGGTTTATCGGCTTAAGTCCGTCTGTATTTGCTGTTATGAATTTCTTCCATGTATGGGTTGCATATATAAGTGCGTCCGTGCTGTATCTCTGTTCCATTCTTTCAATACAGTTCGTAAGCACGTCCCTATATATCTTCGGTATCTTTTCCATGAAGTCAATTCTGTCTACACGGCTTTCAACCAACGCTCCGCCTACATATGCAATATACGGATCCTTCGCCTGCATTTGGGCAAGCAAAGCAAAGACTTCACGCTTCAATTCATCGTTTTCATGTTCATTGAGCAAAAATTTTCTTAATTCCAGCTCTGCTTTTTTGTCTTCAAAAGTTGAAATCAACGCCAGCATAGCACGCTTAACACCCAAATCATGGCACCTTATTCCCCAAATTATAAGCCTCTCGGTTGCGACATCTTTTTGCCACATATCAATTTGTTCTTCAAAAGAAAGCTGTACAAACTCTTTGATTCTTGCAATCCTCGATACAACTTCATCCATCGGGACCTCATAGTCAAGCACAAGTGCACCTCGTTTTGTGCCCGTGCTCAACGCATTCTTGCAAATTCCCCGATAATAAAATGCCACATCATCTTTTTCATCCATCTTCAGCAGCCTGTCATACAGTTCAATGCTTTTCTTGTATTCTTCCAAAGCATAGTAGCAAATGGCTAACTTGTGTACAATAGTTTTTTCATACGGTGCTTTTGAATACATATGCTTTAATACAGGCAGTGCCTCACCTGCACTTGAATACTCGAGCAAAGTAAGTCCTATCCTGTTGAGCTCATTCATGTTCTCGGTACGATAATTTTTGATATATTCAAGCTCACGCCTTAGCACTTCTTCATTCTTACTTGCAAATGCTATCATTACATTGTTGCAATGTGCATGAATATTTGAAGCGTCCTCCTGCAAGACAAGTGCTGTTTGTGCCTCTGCTTTATCAAATTCCTGCTTCAAAAAATGCTTAACTGCAAGCAAGTTTCTCAAAAAGAACAACTTTTTGTCTTTTATAATCATCTTCTCTATTGCCGCTATGCCAAACTTTTCATCGTCGTCTTCAGCAGTTAATACCTCGTGTATTGACGGTATAGGCTCTTTTACTTCTCTTAATTCGGTTTTCCTGTACGGTTCTTTTTCCTGTTCCCTTTCAAAAGCGTCTATTGCATCCAAAACATCGCAGGCTTCACAAGCATATTCCCCATCACTATCCATTGACAAGTATTGTTCCAGACAAGCTTTTGCATTTTCATAATCCATCATGGATGCAAAATTACATCCAAGCCCGAAAAAGCATTCGGCAGGCCTTGTTTCAACATTCGGAAAATGTGCGAATATTATTTTGTTCGACTCATCATATTTTCCGATATTGGAAAAAGCTTCAGCAAGCGAAATTGCAAATTCTTCGTTTTCGAGGTCTGATTCTACAGCTTTTTGAAAATTAAGTATGGCATCAAGCATTTTATTTTTTTCGAGCATGGCAACGCCGCGTTTATAAAAGAAATCTCCCTCTTTTTTAAACGCTAATACCTTGCCGTTTTGTGCTTGATGCTGTTTCGTTATCATTGTATTTCCTTCAAAAGCTCCGTAAGCTGTTCTTTGTCAAAACCGTATTTTGTGTTGCAGAATTGACACGATATCTCCGCTCCGCCGTCCGTTTCTATCATATCGTTTAATTCTTCTTCGCCCAGTGATATCAATACTCTTTCAAGACGTTCTCTGCTGCAGTCACACTTAAATTCGGGAGTCAGTGTTGACAGTATCACAGGATCGAAATCTTTGAGGATATTATTTATTGCCTCAATAAGCTCCTCGCCGTCATCAAGACGCTTTGCAAGTGTGCTTATTTCACCCGTTATTGCTTCTATGCCGTCTATTATATAATCATCACAATTAGGAAGCGGCTGTATAACAATTCCGCCTGCCGACAAAACATCACCGCTTGCCGCATCAACTCTTACACCCAAATATACCAAGGACGGAGTCTGTTCGCTCACTGTAAAATACTGTGCAAAATCCTCCGCTATTTCGCCCGAAACCATATTGCAGCTTCCGACATAGGGTTCTTTCATTGAATGATCTCTTATAACGGTAAGCTTACCGAGCCACCCCACGGCAGAACCTACATCAAGCTTGCCATTGGGCATGAGCGGCAATTCCAAAGACGGATTCTCAATATATCCCTTAACCGTTGCATTTTGATTGGAAGTGCAAACAAGATTACCTGCAAGCCCTTCGCCCTTTATTATTACTGTAAGCTTATCGTCATCACTTTTAAGCTCTGCTCCCATTATGGAAGTAATTAAAAGCGTTCTTCCCAAAGCCGCAGTACATACCCTTGAAAGCGAATGTGTTACTCTTGCTTTTTCAACAAGCTCACGTCCCGATATAGCCATGAATCTTAAAGAGTTGTTTGCAAGTGTTCCTCTTAAAAGAATATCCATTATTTTTCATTCCTCCTCAACTTCTGCAACAAATTGCAGTCTTTCGCTGTCAAATCGCGGTTCATCTTCAGTAAATGCATCGTAAACATTTATTTTGTTGAATCCTGCTTTTTTCAGCAGTTCACATATTTCTTCTTTTGTATATGCTCGCTGTATATGCGTTTCTTCAAACCGTTCATACACAGACTCATTCTCTCTTTTTTCAAAAAAAGTAACATCCATTCTTACAAGCTTGCTTTCTTCATCGTACATATTCCGCCAAATATAGGCACAATCTTCCGTTTCGTCGGCAAAAGTATTGCATGATAAAATATTTGACAGCTTATACTCGCTTGAAATATCAAACATAAGCATGCCGCCACGTTTCAGAAGCTTCTTTGCACTTATAAAGAACGAAAGTGCATCTTCATCGTTTTGCAGATAATTAACTCCGTCACAAGCACATGAAATAACATCGACCTTTTTATGCAATGATAATTCTCGCATATCCTGGCAGATAAACGGCACATTAACACCGTTTAGACGTGCTTTCTCTGCGGCAACAAAAAGCATATCCTCCGACATATCTGTGCCGATAGTGTTATAGCCGTTCTTTGCAAAACGCCACGAAAACTCACCGGTGCCGCATGCGACATCGAAAACAGATGCATTTTCTTTTGTAATAAATGAGAGCAGGTAATTGGTCCATTCCTCACGGTTTACATCACTCATGAGTGCATCGTATATACCTGCAAACCGTCCGTAAACTTGCATATGACGATTCTACTACATATTTCGATTTATTACAATCGGAACCTTTTACATAAAGTACGATAAAAATACATTTGATTTTGAAAATTGCTTTTATTACGCATTATATATGCATGAAATCGACTCATTTTTATCAAAATGGGTAGTGACTTGTAAGTATACGGTATGGTATAATGTATCGGCTACAAAAGAATGTCATTTTGGAGGTTTAAAAATGTCTAGCATACTTAGAGGTTCCTGTATTATAGGACAGTCCGGCGGACCTACTTCCGTCATCAACGCAAGTGCATACGGTGTTATCCGTACAGCTCTTGACAGCCCCTTCATCACCAACGTATACGGTGCCGCACACGGTATCCGCGGCGTTTTGGATGATCAGCTTTTCGATATGGGCGAAGAAGATGCATACGAGCTCGAGCTCCTTTTGCACACTCCTTCCTCCGCACTCGGCTCCTGCCGCTATAAGCTTAAGGATCCCGATGAAGACGATACGGATTATAAGCGTATCCTCGAGATATTCAAAAGATATGATGTTCGTTACTTCTTCTATAACGGCGGTAACGATTCCATGGATACTTGCAACAAGATATCCAAGTATATGCAGAAAGTCGGTTATGACTGCCGCATAATGGGCGTTCCCAAGACAATCGATAACGACCTTTGGGGAACAGACCATTGCCCCGGTTATGCCTCTGCAGCAAAATACATTGCAACAAGCTGCATGGAACTTTATTTTGATGCACGTGTTTATGACACAAGCATCGTTTGTATCATGGAATGCATGGGCCGTCACGCAGGTTGGCTCACAGCAGCAGCTTCCGTTGCTTCACACTTAGGTCAAGGTCCCGACCTTGTATATCTCCCCGAGCGTGATTTCGATCTCAACACATTCATTGAAGACGTACGCAGAGTTTACAATGAAACAGGCAAGTGCCTCGTCGCTGTATCCGAAGGTATCCATGATAAGGACGGCAAGCTCATCGTTGAATACGGTGCAGACAATGCTCCCACAGACGCTTTCGGTCATAAGCAGCTCGGCGGTCTTGCAGCATACCTCGCTTCCGTTATCAAGAGCGAAATCAACGTTAAGGTTCGTGATATTGAATTCTCTCTTCTCCAGCGTTGTGCGGCACACTGTGCTTCCGAAGTTGATGTTCAGGAATCATTCATGGCAGGTAAGAAGGCTGTTGAATGTGCTCTCCTCGGTATAACAGATAAGATGGTAGCTTTCGAACGCAGTTATGATGAAAACGGTCAGTATGTATGCAATCTCAAGCTTATCGACCTTACTGAAGTTGCAAACACTGAAAAGAAAGTTCCCGATAACATGATAAACACCAAGGGCAACGGCATGACCGATGACTTCTTCGAGTATGTATTGCCCCTTATCCAGGGTGCTCCCGAAATCCCCTTTGAGGGCGGTCTCCCCCGCTTTGCAAGACTTAAGAAGGTTCTTGCTAAGAAATAAATTCAGCATCATAAAAGGCACGGTTTTTAACCGTGCCTTTTTGTTGTCTTTTTTAATCGACTAAACATTTTTATAAACACCTAAAGGGCACACCCATTTCAGGCTGCCCTTTTAGATTTTTGACTGTTTGAAAATTAAGCCTTTTCTTCCTGTGTCTGGCCGATAACCTGTCTGCCATCATAGTAACCGCAAGCCTTGCAAAGTCTGTGTGCAAGCTTGGGCTCATGGCACTGAGGGCATTCTACGATGCCGGGGATTGAAAGCTTCCAATTGTTTGATCTTCTCTTGTCACGTCTTGCTTTTGACGTTTTTCTCTTGGGGACTGCCATATTTTATACCTCCTGTTGATAAACGCGAATTATATGTGCCACATACGGGCAACCTTATATATAATAGCTATAATTCCCGTATTTGTCAACTAGTTTTTACTTTTATTTTATACCAATTCAGCAGTCTGCTTTGCAATAACCATTTCTTCGTCGGTGGGTATTACAAATACCTTTACTTTACTGCTGCTCTTTGAAATTTCAATTTCTTTGCCGCGAGGACAATTTGCATTAAGCTCAAAGTCAGTCTCAACACCCATGTATTCCAAACCGCAAAGAACAGCTTCACGAACTGCATTGTCATTCTCGCCTACGCCTGCTGTAAATACAATGGCATCTACACCGCCCATTGCTGCAGCATATGAGCCGACATACTTTTTAACACGATATGCAAACATATCAAGTGCTGTCTTTGCACGCTCGTTGCCTTCCTCTGCCGCCTTGCTCAAATCACGGAAATCACTTGATACGCCACTTACACCAAATACGCCCGATTTCTTGTTGAGGTAATTGTTTATGCCGTTTATATCGAGTCCGAGCTTTTCCATAAGATATGTAACGATTGCAGGATCCATATCGCCGCTTCTGGTGCCCATTACAACACCTTCCAAGGGAGTCAATCCCATTGATGTATCAACGGATTCGCCTGCATTAACAGCTGTTATGCTTGAGCCGTTACCAAGATGGCAGGTTATTATTTTTGCATCCTTGCCTTTTTCGCCGAGGAGTTCAGCCGCACGCTGTGATACATAGTAATGGCTTGTGCCGTGGAAGCCGTAACGTCTTACCATAAGATCTGTATATGCTTCATAGGGCAAACCGTAAAGGAAAGCCTTTTTAGGCATCGTCTGATGGAAAGCTGTATCAAATACTGCTACCATGGGCGTGTTGGGCATTATCGCCTGACAGGCACGAACACCCATCAAGTTTGCAGGGTTATGCAAAGGAGCAAGGTCTGAAACAGCTTCTATGTCTGCAATTACCTGTTCTGTGATAAGAACGGACTTATTGAACTTCTCGCCGCCATGAACTATTCTGTGACCAACTGCATCTATCTCGCTCATGCTTGAAACAACACCGACCTCAGCATCCGAAAGGATGTCGAGAACCATTTTTATTGCACTGGTATGGTCAGCCATGGGCGAAACCTTTTCTATCTTATCTTTTCCTGCCGCACCGTATGTAAGCTTTGAACCGTCAATACCGATTCTCTCACAAAGTCCTTTTGCGATAACGGAATCATTTTCGGTATCTATAAGCTGATATTTTAGAGAGGAACTGCCTGCGTTCAATACAAGAATCTTCATTTTACTAACTCCTATTTATTTCAGTTATTCTGTGCCTGTACCGCCGTTATAGCAACAACGGAAACTATATCTTCAACACTGCAGCCGCGTGAAAGGTCGTTAATCGGCTTTGCGAAGCCCTGACAGATAGGACCTATTGCCTCTGCACCTGCAAGACGCTGAACAAGTTTATAACCTATATTGCCTGCCTGCAAGTCGGGGAATACGAGTACATTTGCCTTGCCTGCAACAGTACTGCCAGGAGATTTGAGCTGACCGACTTTTTCTACCAAAGCGGCATCTGCCTGCAATTCGCCGTCAACCTGAAGGTCAGGAGCGATTTCATGCACCTTCGCCGTAGCTTCTACAACCTTATCAACATTCTCATGCTTTGCACTGCCCTTTGTTGAGAATGAAAGCATTGCAACCTTGGGATCTATACCGCAAAGGCTCTTGCCTGTTTCTGCGGAAGCAACAGCAATAGCTGCAAGCTGATCAGCCGTGGGTGCTATATTAACCGCACAGTCTGCAAATATCATAACGCCGTTATCACCGTAATCCTTATTGGGAAGCTCCATTATAAAGCAACTTGAAACAGTGGAAATACCCTTCTTCATTTTAACTATCTGCAATCCCGGTCTTAATGTGTTGCCCGTTGTATTGATAGCACCTGCAACCATGCCGTCAGCCTTGGAATCTCTGAGCATCATACCTGCAAAGAAAAGTGAATCAAGCATTGAAGCCTGTGCTTTTTCCATTGTTACACCCTTTTCCTTACGAAGCTCATAAAACTCATTTACGTAACGCTCATAATATTCGGACTTGCCCATCTCGATAATGTTTATACCGTCAAGGGATACGTTAAGTTCTGCAGCCTTTGCTCTTACGTCTGCTTCAATACCCATCAAGGAAATCTCAGCAATACCTGCGTCAACTATAAGGCGGGCCGCCTGTATTGTGCGTTCTTCTGTTCCTTCGGGCAAAAGTATGTGTTTTTTATCCGCGATAGCCTTTGATTTAATACTGTCTATTACTGACATTTCAAATTCCTCCGTTGTTTATTCTAACTATATTATTTTATCACTTATAGAAATAATTGCAATACGATTTAAAAGACTGTTATAATATAAAATATGAAATGTACAGGCATAGTAGCAGAATACAATCCGTTTCA